>JAODMA010000396.1 GCA_025464545.1 Arthrobacter sp.
CTCGTGGACGACGCCCGGCTCGCCATCGCGGCCGGCAACTTCTTCGAATTCAAGGCCGAGACCCTGGCGGACTACTACGCCTAGGTGCGGGCAACCCCCGGCCGCCGAAGTCGCCGGTAGCGCGCCGCGTCGCCGGAAGGCTACGGCGATCCCATGACTTTCCGGCGAACTCGCGTTTTGCACATGACGACGGCGGGACCTTCCGGTAGCTGATTCGGCGCTTGAAGCTGGTGGCATGCCGCCAAAATCACCAGAGCTGCCGCCCACCGGGAACCTGTGGCGCACGGAGCAACTGCTCGACCTCGGCTACGGCTCGCGTGCCATCAGAGCGCTCCTGGACTCCGGGGCTCTCATTCGGCTGCGCTACGGCTGCTACCTCCGCGCCAGCCTGTGGGCTGCCCAGTCCTCGCGGATACGGAGCCGACAGTTGATCTTTGCCCATGCGCACGGAACCCTCACGACGTCGTCCGGTGCCTTCGTCTACAGCCACACCTCCGCTGCACGTCTGCACGGGCTGTATCTGTGGGATGTCGACGACGCCATCCACGTCCTGCAGCAAGGGCGGCCTTCGAATGAGCGGCACGGCAGGGACGTCCGCAGCCACACTCGTCCGTTCGGGGAACACGAGGTGACTGTGGTGGGCGGACTACGGGTTACCTCGCTTGAACGGACAGCCACAGACTGCGCGCTGATGCTGAACTACCGTCAGGCCCTGATCGTGGTGGATCATGCCCTGCGGCTCGGGGCGGATCCGGCTTCGATGCAGGCCGTGGCGGACTCGCTGGACGGGCGCCGCGGAATCCGGACGTTCCGCAAAGCCTTGCAAAATGCCGACGGCCGATCTGAATCCGCAGGTGAAACGTTAACCCGCGAGCTGATCCTGCGGCTTCGGATCAAGCCGCCTGAGCTCCAAGTCGAAGTCTTAAGCCGGGCAGGGAGACACCGGCTGGACTTTGCGTGGAAGGAGGAGAAGCTGGCACTGGAGTTCGACGGCAAGACGAAGTACTTCGACTACAAGCCCACTCCTGAAGTGCTGTTCCAGGAGCGCAGGCGGGAGAAGGCGCTCACCGAAGAGGGCTGGCGCTTCCTACGTGTTGAATGGCAGGACCTTTTCCGGGAACACGAGTTCAAGAGCCGCCTACTCCGCGCCTTGGCTGGCGGCTCGCACGAGTGACCCGCGGATTCGCCGGAAGGCAGCGAGGTCGCCGGAAACTTACGGCGACCCCGCGAGGTTCCGGCGATTTCGGCGTCGGCTCAGGCCCCGTAGCTCGGTTCGCGCCTCTTGATCCAGCCAATCGCGGCCGCAGTGACCGGGACGAAGAGGAACTCCACAAGCGTCTTGTACAGGAAGCCGACGAGGACGTAATTCACGAAGCTGCCGAAGTCGCTGATTCCGATAACGGACGCCGCGATGCTGCAGAAGATCAGGGTGTCGACGAATTCGCCGGCCACCGAGGAGCCCATGATGCGCGCCCACAGGGATTTCTCCCCCGTGCGTGCCTTCATCCTGACCATGATCCAGGAGTTGATGGTCTGGCCGGCCAGGAACGCGAGCAGCGAGGCGAGCACGATCTGCGGGACCGGGCCGAGCGCACCCTCGAGCGCGGCCTGTTTGGAGGCCCCGAACTCGTCGTCGAAGCCGGGCAGGGCAATGATGATCCAGTAACAGGCCGACGCGAAGACGGACAGCGCGAAGGTCGTGACGATGGCCTTCCGTGCCACCTTGAAGCCGTAGACCTCGCTGATGACGTCGCCCAGGATGTAGGCCAGCGGGAAGAGGAAGAAGCCGCCGTCGGTGATGATGGGGCCGATCGCCACGCCCTTGGATGCCCCGATGTTGGACAGGATCAGCACCACGGCCATGGTGGCCAGCAGAATGCTGAAGTACGGGGAACCGATCGAGGCGAACTTGGGCGACGCCGGAGCCGGGAAGGTCTGGGCGGAAGTCATGGGTGGTCCGTTCGTAGTGGTTCGCTCGGACGCCCCGAAAGCCGCGTGCGGACGAGGCAGGGCAGCCGGCTGTATTAGCACTGGAGGCTCCTGGCGGAACGACCGCCGGAACCGCGCTCCATTCTCTCACCTGGAGCTGCCTGGCGAGCGCCAGGAGTCGACGAAAACGGCGGGTGACCGGCTGCCGGAACCTAAGTCCCGCAGTCGGCCACCCGCCGTCGTACGCCCCGCCGTTTCGATGATTCCCAGCCGGATCGACGCTTCTAAGCGTCGAGTGGGCGGGGAACCGTCGAAACGGCCCGGGGGACCTATCGGCGCGAGGCGTCGACGAGGTCCTTGTCATCATCGGTGCGGCCAGCGATGCTCGCGTCGGCCGCGGGCTCCCAGGCGTGGCCCTGCTCGTGGTCCAGGTGCGTGGCCTTCTTGTTCTTCAGCGCGAAGATGTACACCAGGAGCGAGATCGCGATGGCGACGGTGACGTAGGTGAAGAACAAATCCACGCGCTCGGCCTTCTGGAAAGCGGCACCCAGCAGCGGAACCGTGCCGCCGAAGAGTGAATTGGCAATGGCGTAACCCAGGCCCACGCCGAGGGCGCGGATGGATGCGGGGAACAGTTCGGCCTTCACGAGGGCGTTGATGGAGGTGTAGCCGCCGACGATCAGCAGACCGCCCAACATCAGCAGGAACGCCGTGAACGGGTCCTTGGTGCCGGCCAGCGTGGAGAGCAGCGGCCACGTGAACAACACGCCCGTGATACCGAACCAGAGCAGCAGCGGCCTGCGCCCCACCTTGTCCGAGATGATCCCGTAGACCGGCTGGAGCAGCATGAAGATGAACAGCGCCCAGAAGTTGATCACCGAGGTGTCGGTCTTGGCGATCCCGGAGGTATCGTTCATGAACTTCAGGATGAAGTTGGTGTACGTGTAGAACGCCACGGTGCCGCCGAGGGTGACGCCGATGCAGATCAGCAGCGGCTTCCAGTACTGGGTGAACAGCAGCTGCATGGTGCCGGGCTGCGCGACCCCGGCCACGGCCGGAACCTTGGCGGCCGCGACCTGCTCGGCCGACACGGTTTCTTCCATCGAGCGCCGCAGCCACAGGACCACGAGCGCGGCCACGCCGCCGATCGCGAACGGGATACGCCAGCCCCACTCGGTCAGGGCGCTCTTGTCGATGGTGTTCTGCAGGATGACGAGAACCAGCAGGGCCAGCATCTGGCCGCCGATAAGGGTGACGTACTGGAAGCTGGAGAAGAATCCGCGTCGTTTGGACGTGGCGGCCTCGGACATGTACGTGGCGCTGGTGCCGTATTCGCCGCCCACGGAGAAGCCCTGGACCAGCCGCACAAAGATCAGCAGGATCAGCGCCCAGACACCGATCTGCTGCGTCGTCGGCAGGATGGCGATTGCGAAGGAACCGGCGGACATGATCGTCACGCTGAGCGTCAGCGCCGCTTTGCGTCCCTTGCGGTCAGCGTAGCGGCCGAAGAACCAGGCGCCAACCGGGCGCATCAGGAACGACGTCGCGAAGACGGCCATCGCTTCCAGGCCGGCCTGCAGGTCGTCTTGGGAATTGAAGAAGTGCGACTGGAAATACGCCGCGAAGACTGTGTAAACGTAGAGGTCGTACCACTCCACAAGGTTGCCGGCAGAGCCTTTGAGAATGTTGCTCACGGCTCGTCTCGTCTGAGCCGATTCGGACAGTTGGGTGCTCATCAATGAACCTTCCTGGATCCGGCGCCGCAAGAAAGCAACACCGCCCGCCACCTTATGCGCGGCGCTCCGGAACGCTCGGGTTTTGGTCATATTGGTCATCAGCACAATGCGGGCCGTCGCGGCCGGGTGGCAGGATGGATCCATGACTTCTGCTGCTGTTGATACCTTTGCCGCCCGCGCGGGGGCCGCTCCCGCCGTCGCCCTGACCATCGCCGGGTCCGAAGCCACCGGTGGTGCCGGCGCGCAGGCTGACCTGAAGACCTTCCATGAGCTGGGCGTGTTCGGCATCGCCAACCTGACGTGCATCGTCTCGTTCGACCCCAAGGACAACTGGAACCACCGCTTCGTTCCGGTGGATCAGCAGGTCATCGCGGACCAACTGGAGGCCACGACAGCGGCGTACGGCGCCGGGTCCGGCGCACCGTCAGTGCTGGACACCGTGAAGATCGGCATGCTGGGCAGCCCGGCAACGATTTCGACCGTGGCTGCGGCCCTTGCCGGCTCCGGCTTTGCCAATGTTGTGCTGGATCCGGTGCTGATCTGCAAGGGCCAGGAGCCGGGCCATGCCCTGGACACCGACCAGGCCCTCAAAGCACAGATCCTGCCGCTGGCCACGTTCGTGACGCCCAACCTCTTCGAGGCCGAGTCGCTTTCCGGGCTGGAAATCACCGATGTCGAGTCCCTCAAGGCAGCAGCGGTCCGCATCCATGAGCTCAGCGGCGCCGCGGTCCTCGCCAAGGGCGGCGTGCGCCTGAGCGGACCCGACGCAGTCGACGTCTATTACGACGGCGAG
>JAODMA010000412.1 GCA_025464545.1 Arthrobacter sp.
CTTCGTAGAGGCCAAGCAGCACCGTATCGGGGTTCTCGCCCGGCTGCGGCGTGTAGTCGTCCTCGATGAAAACCGCCACGTTGTTCATGGTCTTCGCCAGCTCCGGCGGGATCTGGTCCAGGGCGTCGCCGACGGCGGCCTCGAACTCGTCCTCCGACATCGGGAACGGCCCGGGATCCTCGCCGCCCTCGTTCTGGTCCCCGTCCTCCGGGTCTGAAGGCACGATGGGGAGGCCGGGCGGCAGCGAAGCGGGCATAGCTGAACTCTAGCGCCGAACCCGGCCGTGGACCTTAGCGGGACCGCCGCCGGGTCAGCGCCACGCCGGCCAGGCAGATGACGCCGCCGACCAGGCCCCAGATGGTGGGAATCTCACCCAGGACCAGCCAGGAGATCAGAATGGTGGTGCCGGGCACCAGATAGGTGGTGGCCGCGAGCCGGCCGGCGTCGATCAGGGAGAGGGCGTAAGCCCAGGTGGTGAAGGCGATCGCGGTCGGGAAGACGCCGAGATAGACCAGGCCGAGCGTTGCCGGCAAGGGGGCGGCCTGAAGTTCGGTGAGCAATTGGCCGCTGAAGGGCAGACAGCAGACGGCACCGACCATGATGCCAAACCAGGTGGCCTGGGCTGCGGGCAATTTCCGCAACACGGGCTTCTGCACGATCACGCTGACGGCGGCGAGGGCGGCGGCGAGCAGGCAAAGCAGCACGCCGGCGACATCCGCCGTCGACCGCTGTCCGGAACCGAGGGCAATCACCGCGACCCCGGCGAAGGCCACGAGGCTGCCGATGATCAGCCAGCGCGGGAACCCCTCCTTGAGGATGAGTCCGGCCATGACTGCGACGAGGATGGGGTTGACGTTGATCAGCAGGGCGGCTGTGCCGGCGTCGAGCAGGTGTTCCGCGGCGTTCAGGGCCACGTTGTAGCCGCCAAACCACATGACGCCGTACGCCAGGATGGGCCACCATTCGCGGCCCTTGGGTAGCGGGCTGGTTTTTCCTAGTTGCGGGAGCACTACAAGTCCCAGGACGACGGCGGCAATCGCCAGCCGCCCCAGCGTCAGGGGTCCGGGGGAGAAGCTGGGCCCCACCGCACGGATCCCCACGAACGCGGACGCCCACAGCACCACGGTGACCACGACGGCGGCGATGCCGAGTCGGCTGATCTGACCGGGCCGGAACTGTGGTTTCGGGGATGCGGCGGTGGCAGCCTCGGGCGGCACGTCGTGGGTGCTGTCCGGCTGCGAAGTTTCCCGGTGGTTGCTTTCCGGGTGGGGGGAGCCTGTCTCGGCGGTTGTGGCCATGCTGCCAATCTAGTCGGTGCGGCGTCCGCCCGGCTGGCGGAAATCGGCCACTTCTAGTCGAGTTCCTGCCAGCCGCCGGGACCGCGCTCTCACCGGAGCACGTGCGCTGCGTCCTGGATCGCGGAGGCGACAGCCTCCAACGCTGCCGATCCATGGCGCCACTGCTGCCAGTGCAGCGGCACATCGAGGTGGGTCGAGGGGGCCAGGGCTGTTAGGCGCTGGTGCTGCAGGTCTGCCCCTGTTTCGATTTCAGGCATCAGCCCCCAACCCATCCCGAGCCGGATGGCCTCGCCGAATTCGTGGGCGGCGGGGATGTAGTGCCGCGGCGGGTGCAGCGGTTTGGAACTGATCCTGCGCAGGTAGCGGTCCTGGAGATCGTCCTTGCGGTCATAAATGAGAACGGGGGCTGCCGCGAGCGTTTCTGCGCTCACACCAGCGCCGAACCAGCGGCTGGCGAAGTCCGGGCTGCAGACCGGCAGGTAGCGCATGACGCCCAGCCGGCGGGACGAACAGCCGGGCCCGGGTTTGGCCGTGGTGGTGATTGCCGCGGCGGCGGCCCCGCTGCGGAGGAGGTCCAGTGAGTAATCCTGGTCCTCGCGCAGGACTTCCAGCTGCACCGTGCCGGCCACCGCGGCCAGGCCCGCCAGCGCCCAGGTGTGCAGCGAATCGCTGTTGATCACCAGGGTGAGCCGGGGCAGGGATTCCGAAGTGCCGGGCTCCAGTTCCTCGGCGAGATCGGCGAAGAGCATGTCCAGTTGGCGGGCAAAGCGCACCACGGCTTGCCCCGAGGAAGTGAGTTCCACCGGTCGTGTCCGCCGAAGCACCGGACGGCCCACGGCGACCTCCAGGGCGCGGACGCGTTGACTGACCGCCGAGGCGGTCACCGACAAGTGGCTTGCGGCCGCCTCGAAGCTGCCGTGGGCAACGATGGCCGCCAGTGTCCGGGCCTGGTCAGGGTGAATGTCCTTCATTAGATGATCTTATGTTCCCTCAGCATCTTTAACTGGTTTCATCACGCTAAGGCGCCTACCGTGGGGTTGGTGATCCTCTCCGCGTTTTCAGGCCTGGCCAGCGGCCTGTCCCTCATTGTCGCCATCGGTGCCCAGAATGCTTTTGTCCTCCGCCAGGGCATCCTGCGTTCGCATGTCCTCCTGGTTGTTGTGGTGTGCGCGGTCTCGGACCTCGTGCTGATCCTGCTGGGGGTCGCCGGTATCGGCGTTTTGATCGAGCGGGCTCCGGCCGTCCTCAACGTCGTGCGGTGGGGAGGCGCCGCTTTTCTTTTGGTCTACGGCGGACTCGCGGCCTTCCGGGCCATCCGCGGCGCACCGGTGGCCGGGCCCCGCGTCCGCCAAGGGGGCACCTGGCTGGCCGCCCTGGGCACGTGCCTGTCCCTGACCTGGCTGAATCCACACGTGTACCTTGACACCGTCCTGCTGCTGGGTTCCTTGGCCGGCACCCACGGGGCTGAAGGGCGGTGGTGGTTTGCGGCCGGAGCGGGACTGGGGAGCATCGCCTGGTTCGCAGCGCTCGGGGCCGGGGCGCGGTACCTTGCGCCGCTGTTCCAGCGCCGGAACGCGTGGCGTGTGCTGGACGCCGGCATCGCCGCGGTCATGATTACCCTGGCCGTACTGCTCGTGGCCTGACCGCCGCGTCCGTGCACCCTGCGCTCCTGAAGGCGGTGCGCCCGTCGATTTTGGATTATCCGGGGGTCTGCCCTTATAGTTTTATAGTCCCGTTCGGAGGAACACGAAAGGACAAAAATGAAAGGCTTAGGCCCCTAGTTTTTGCCCTTGTTTTATCGCGTGCTTAGCCGGACGGCGTTCTGGCCCCCATCGTCTAGCGGCCTAGGACACCGACCTTTCACGGCGGCGGCACGGGTTCGAATCCCGTTGGGGGTACGCAAGGAACTGGTCAAGCCGGGTGTGAAAGTCTGGTAGGCTAAAGGCCTTGAAAAATTGCAGTAGCGATACTGC
>JAODMA010000415.1 GCA_025464545.1 Arthrobacter sp.
GCGCTCCGGCTCTACCGGGAACGGCCGCTGAACGGCAAACTTCCCTGACCGTTTTTCCTAGCCACGCCCGGCCCGGCGTGGCTATCCTAGGAACGTCGCCGGGACGCCCTGGCAGAACGGGTAGCAGAGCGGGGAGGTGGAGATGATGACTGCCATTGCAATGCGCGCCGAGCGCGCGAACAGCCACGTCATTATTCCTGCCCCGGCTTTCGGCACCTCCTGGCCCTGACAGCTGCCCGGTTCTCCACGAACCCGCAGCGGGCACGTGCACCCGGGGCCCATCAAAGGGTTTCCGTTGACTTCTTCATCTTTTCATCCGGACGTTTCTGCCGCCCGGCCGACCACCAGCCTCGCTGCGGGTCCGGCCCGCTTCGGCTACACCGCTACCGTCGCGGACCGTTTCGCGGCCAACCCCGTGCCGGGCGGAACCACACCCGGCCGGGTCGTCCGCGTGGACCGGAACCGGGTCCTGATCGCCGTCGGTGACGGCACGGACCATCTGCCCTACCCCCGTGCCGCCGAGGTCCCTGCCGCCGGGGACTGGGTCTGGCTCGGCGACAACGGTGCAGGGGAGCCCGCCATCGTGGGGGTTCTGCCGCGCCACTCGGAGCTGAGCCGCAAGCGCGCCTTCGAGGATTCCTCAGAATCTCAGGTGCTCGGCGCGAACCTGGACGTCGTGGGCGTCGTCGTCCCGGTGGACCGGCCGCTCACCCACAACCGGCTCGAACGCACGCTGGTGGCCGCATGGGATTCCGGCGCCCGGCCCCTCGTGATCATCACCAAGGCTGACCTTGCGGACGTGGCGGACGACGTCGTCGGGCAGGTAGCGCTGCAGGCCGCCGGCGTCGACGTGGTGACCACCTCGGCCGAACAGGGCGACGGCCTCGACGAGCTCCTGGCCCAGCTCCCTCCCGGAGGAACCCTGGTGCTGCTAGGGCCTTCCGGGGCCGGGAAGTCCACGCTCATCAACGCCCTCGTCGGCTTCGAGGCGCAGGAGACCGGGGAAGTCCGCGCCGGCGACGGCAAGGGCCGGCACACCACGACGTCCCGGGAGCTCGTTCCGCTGCCCGGAGGCGCGGTCCTGATGGATACGCCCGGAGTGCGCGGATTCGGGCTGTTCGACGCCGACGACGGCATGGAGGAGATGTTCGGCGATCTGGAGGAACTCTTCGGGCGCTGCCGCTTTTCCGACTGCGCCCACAACCGCGAACCCGGCTGTGCGGTCCAGGCCGCGCTCGCGGACGGCTCGCTCGAGGACCGGCGGTGGGCCAGCTACCTGAAGCTCCAGCGCGAGCTTTCGGCGCTGGCCAGGCGGCAGAACGCTGCGGCGCGCCGCGCCTATCAGCGGGAGTGGCACCAGAAGATCGCGGCGGCCGGCCAGAGCCAGCGTGCCGCCGAACGGCACCGCCACGAGAAGGCCGAGGGCGGGAAAGCGAAGGGCGGGAAGAACAGTGCGGGCAGGCGCGGCACCCATCCAGAATTGTTCTGACTCCGAAGCCTTACGGTAGCCTCGGCGCGCTGACCCCTCCACGGTTCTCTCGGACATTGTCAGCTGCGCTGGCTACGCTGAGTCTTACCCGCTTTACAGCCAAAAATCAGCAAGCATATGATCAGTTGGCTGGACCGTCCGATGTTGCCGCCAACAGTTAGGTAAGCCCGGAAATGGCCGAAGCCATGATCGTGTTCCAGAACGTCACCAAGCAGTACCAGAGCGGACAACCCGCCGTGGATGAGTTGACCATGTCCATCGACAAGGGCACCATCACGGTATTCGTCGGACCCTCGGGCTGCGGAAAGACCACTTCGCTGCGGATGATCAACCGCATGGTCGAGCCGACGTCGGGGATCATCACCGTGGGCGGGGAGGACGTCACCTCTGTGCCGGCGGCAAGGCTGCGGCGGTCCATGGGTTACGTGATGCAGTCCTCCGGCCTGATGCCACACCGTTCCGTGCTGGACAACATTGCGACCGTTCCCCGTCTCAACGGGGTATCCAAGACCGAGGCCCGGAAGCGCGCCCGGGAATTGCTCGACGTCGTCGGGCTGGCCCCGGTGCTGGGCAAGCGCTACCCCTCCCAGCTTTCCGGCGGCCAGCAGCAGCGCGTCGGCGTGGCCCGCGCCTTGGCCGCCGACCCGCCCGTGCTCCTCATGGACGAACCGTTCAGTGCCGTCGACCCGGTGGTACGTGAGGAACTCCAGCAGGAACTTCTCCGGCTCCAGCGCGACCTTGCCAAGACCATTGTCTTCGTCACCCACGACATTGATGAGGCCACGGTTCTCGGGGACAAGGTGGCCGTGTTCGGCATCGGCGGCAAACTTGCGCAGTACGCCACGCCCGAGGAAATCCTGCGGGCCCCGGCAAACGACTTTGTCGCCTCGTTCGTGGGCCGGGACCGGGGCTTCCGGCACCTCGGGTTCAGCCCTTCGGACGGCGTCACGATCCACGCCGTCCGGACCCTCACCGTCGCCGACCTCGAGCACGAGGGCAGCTCGCCGGACGACTGGCAGCTGGTGGTCGACGACGCGCTGCGGCCGCTGGGCTGGGCCGGCCCCGGCCAGGACAACTCGATGGTCCCCGGCGGGTCCCTCTTCCGCAAGGGCGATACCCTCCGGCGGGCGCTGGACGCCGCGCTGTCCTCTCCCTCCGGGCTCGGCGTCGCCGTGGACACCGACGGCAGGGTGGCCGGCGTCATTAAGGCCGATGAAGTACTTGCGGTCATCGAGTCGGACCGCCGGGTACGGCAAGGCGTGCTCTGATGGAATGGTTCCTGGCCAACAGCGGGCGGGTGTACAGCCTCGCCGGGCAGCACCTGGCGCTCGCCGTGCTGCCGATGATTTTCGGACTGCTGATCGCGGTTCCGCTGGCCCAGTTCGCCCGGCAGAGCCGTGGCCTGCGCTCCGTCGTGGTGACGGCGTCCTCACTGCTCTACACGATCCCGTCGCTGGCGCTCTTCATCATCCTGCCCACCGTGCTAGGCACGAGAATCCTGGACCCGCTTAACGTCGTGGTGGCCCTGACCATTTACGCCGTCGCCCTGCTCGTCCGGGCCGCGCTGGACGCGTTTGATTCCGTGGACGAGGACCTCCGCCAGGCCGCCGTGGCGATGGGCTTCAAACCCGCCGCCCGCTTCCTGCGGATCGACCTCCCGCTGTCCCTCCCCGTGCTCTTCGCCGGGCTCCGCGTCGTGTCGGTCAGCAATATCTCGCTCGTCAGCGTCGCCGCGCTGCTGGGCATCGGGAACCTCGGAATGCTCTTCACCTCCGGGCTGCAGCGCGACTTCGTCACCGAGGTCATCGTCGGCATCATTGCCATCCTGATCCTGGCGCTGCTGATGGATGCCGTGCTGGTGCTGCTGGAGCGGCTGCTTACGCCGTGGACCCGGGCCGCGGCCCCGCGCGGCGCCGGCCAGGACCGGCGCATGGCCGCGTCCCGGAACCGCCGGACAAACGACCCCGCCGCAACGGCCGGAGGCGGTTCCGCTTGAGCAACGTCGTCACGGATACCTTCGCCTGGCTTGCGGAGCCGGAACAGTGGACCGGCAGCGCGGCGATCCCTGCCCGGCTGGCGGAGCACCTGCAGTACACCGGCCTCGTCATGCTGATCGCCACTGCGATTGCAGTTCCGGTTGGACTGTACGTCGGGCACACCGGCCGGGGGCGGGTGGCTATCGTGGCGCTGGCCGGCGCCCTTCGTGCCCTGCCCACGCTCGGCCTCCTCACGCTGTTCGTGCTGCTGGCCGGCATTGGACTCATGCCGCCGATCTGGGCGCTGGTGATCCTTACCGTGCCGCCGCTGCTGGCCGGGACGTATGCCGGGATCTCCAGCGTCGACCGGAACGTTGTGGACGCCGCGCGGGCCATGGGCATGACCGAACTCCAGGTCCTGTTCCGGGCCGAGTTCCCCAACGCGCTTCCGGTGATGTTCGGCGGGTTCCGTACCGGCGTGCTCCAGGTCATCGCCACCGTCTCCGTGGTGGCCTACATCAATCTGGGCGGACTCGGGCGCTACTTGTTCGACGGGCTCGTGCTCTCCGATTTCCCCCAGATGCTCGGCGGCTCCCTCCTCATCGCGGGGCTCGCGATCGCCGTGGACCTCGCCCTTGCCCTGTTCCAGAGGCTCTTCCTGTCACGGGGAGCCCTTTCACAGCCAAACCGGAGCCAGCAGGCTGCGGTTGATCTCACAGACCCCGTAACCGCGGAGACTGTTGTTCAAGGAGGTACGTCATGAAGGAAACCCGCCAACGAGCACTCGGCAGGCGCGCATTCGGCGGCCTGGCCGCCGGCGTCGGCCTGGCCATGGCACTGTCCGCCTGCGGAGGGTCGTCCGATCCGCTTTCAACGGCCCCCGCTACGGGCGGAGCCACATCCGCCGCCGGCGCGGCCCTGGTCATCGGTTCCGCAGATTTCCCGGAGAGCCAGATCATTGCCGAGGTCTACGCCGGTGCGCTGAACGGGGCCGGCGTCACCGCGAGCACCAAGCCGAACATCGGCTCCCGCGAGGTCTACTTCAAGGCGGTGCAGGACGGTTCGGTGGACGTCATCCCCGATTACAGCGGAAACCTCCTGCTGCACGTGAGCAAGGATGCCACCGAGGTCTCGGCCGAGGACATCTACAAGGCGCTGCCGGGCAAGCTGCCTGAAGGCCTGGCCGTGCTGGATGCCTCCAAGGCCGAGGACAAGGACGCGATGGTAGTCACGAAGGCCACCGCGGAGAAGTACCAGCTGAAGTCCATCGAGGACCTCGCGAAGGTCTGCAGCGAGATCGTGGTGGGCGCCCCGGCAACCTTCGCGGAACGCGCCTACGGCCTGCCCGGCCTGCAGAAGAACTACAACTGCGTGCCCAAGAAGCTCGAACCGTTCAGCGACGGTGGCGGGGCAGTCACGCTCAAGGCCCTGCTCTCCGACCAGGTCCAGGTGGCCGACATCTACACCACCACGCCTTCGATCGCGGACAACGACCTGGTGGTGCTGGAGGACCCGAAGAACAACTTCATCGCCCAGCAGGTCCTGCCGCTCTACAACGAGGCCAAGATGACGGACAAGGCCAAAGAGGCCCTGAACGCGGTGTCCAAGGTCCTCACCACCGAGGACCTGATCAACCTCAACCGCGCCGTCAGCGGCAGCCAGAAGCAGAACCCCAAGGACGCCGCGGCCGCATGGCTCAAGGAGAAGGGCCTGGTCAAGTAAGCGCCCGGCCCTCCCTTCCTGACGTACGCTGGCGGCCGTCGCACCACCTTGTTACTCAAGGGGCGCGGCGGCCGCCGTCGTTCCGGCGCCGATGACGGCGGAACCCGCCTGTGAGACAAGTCTCACGGGAAGTACATCCCCAATATGGCATATTTGATGAATGGCAGAATTCAAGCAGTCCACCAAGCTTCATAATGTCCTCTACGACATCCGTGGACCGATCCTTCAGGCCGCCCAGCAGATGGAGGCGGAGGGTCACCGGATCCTCAAACTGAACATCGGAAACCCGGCCCCGTTCGGGTTTGAAGCGCCGGACGCCATCCTGGTGGACATGATCCGGCACCTGCCGCACGCCCAGGGCTACAGCGATTCCCGGGGCATCTTCTCCGCCCGCACTGCCGTCTCGCAGTACTACCAGACCCGCGGGATCCAGAACATCCACGTTGATGACATTTACCTGGGCAACGGTGTCAGCGAACTCATCACCATGTCGCTGATGGCCCTGCTGGACGACGGCGACGAAGTCCTCATCCCGACCCCGGACTACCCGCTGTGGACCGCGTCGGTGGCGCTGGCCAGCGGCCGTCCGGTGCACTACCTGTGCGACGAGGAATCCGGCTGGCAGCCTGACCTTGAGGATATGGAAGCCAAGATCACGCCCCGGACCAAGGGCATCGTCGTGATCAACCCCAACAACCCCACCGGTGCGGTGTATCCGGAGGAGACGCTCAAGAAAATCGTTGCCCTGGCCGAGAAGCACGGCCTGATTCTCTTCGCCGACGAGATCTACGAGAAGATCCTCTACGAGGACGC
>JAODMA010000425.1 GCA_025464545.1 Arthrobacter sp.
GGAACCGCGGCGTGGGCCGCGGCGATGTCGCCGTTGCGGATGGCTTCGGCGGCTTCGGACAGCTTGATGGCGTCGGCCGGCCTGTTCTTCGGGTCCTTGGCGAGCATCGACATCAGCAGTGCCCGGACCGGCTTGGGAAGTGTCTCCGGCAGCGGTGGAGGTGCGTCGTTGACCTGCGCGAGGGCGATGGCGATCTGCGATTCACCGGAGAACGGACGGTGCCCGGTGAGGCACTCGTAGCCGATCACACCGAGCGAGTAGATGTCCGAAGCGCCGGTCGCCGTCTGGCCGGTGGCCTGCTCGGGAGCCAGGTACTGGGCGGTGCCCATCACCTGTCCGGTCTGCGTCAGCGGAACCTGGTCGGCCAGGCGGGCAATGCCGAAGTCGGTGACCTTGACCCGGCCATCCGGCATGATGAGCAGGTTGCCCGGCTTGATGTCGCGGTGAACGAGTCCCTGCGCGTGGGCGACCGAGAGGGCGCGGGCGGTCTGGGCGATCATCGAAAGCGTGCGGTCCGGGGAGAGCACCTGCTCATGTTCGATGATACTGCTCAGCGGCTGGCCGGGCACCAGCTCCATCACGAGGTAGGCGGAGCCCTCCTCCTCGCCGTAGTCGAAGACGTTGGCGATACCGACGTGGTTCAGGAGCGCGGTGTGGCGGGCCTCGGCGCGGAACCGCTGGAGGAAGCCCGGATCACCGGTGTATTCCTCCTTAAGCACCATGATGGCGACGATGCGGCCAAGGATCAGGTCTTTGGCTTTCCAGACTTCTCCCATGCCGCCGATCGCAATACGCGTGGTCAGCTGGAATCTGCCGCCGTGGGTGATTCCCGATGTAGGCCTCACTTATTCAACACCGCCTCAAAGATCTTCTTCGCGTTCGGACTGGTTAGCTTTGCGCCGGTGGTGATGTCTACGCCTTGCATGACGATGGTGACAGCCACTTGCGGGTCATTCGCCGGGGCAAACCCGGTAAACCATGAGTTGTTCAGCCCCGTGCCCAATTCCGCTGTACCGGTCTTGCCGGCCACCTGGACCCCCTGGACGGCCGCCCCGCGGCCGATACCTTCGCTGACGACGCTGGTCATCCACTCGGTGATCTGCCGTGAGATCTCCGGGGTGGTGGACGTTCTCAGGGCCTGTGGCCTGGGCTCGTCGAGCACCCGCAGATCCGGGGAACGTACCGCCTTGATCAGGTTCGGCTGCATCTGCACCCCACCGTTGGCGATCGCGGCCGTCATCAGGTTGATCTGCAGCGGCGTAGCCCTGACGTCCCGCTGGCCGATGGCCGACTGCGCCAGCCCGGCCTGGTCGAGGTCCCGCGGGAAGATGCTCGGGGCGTATTCCAGCTTCAGCTGGTCGCCAAGATCCTGGCCGAAGCCGAACTTCTCAGCCTGGTCAGAAATGGCCTTCTCGCCCAGATCCAGCGCAATGCTGGCGAACGGAGTATTGCAGGACTGCTGCAGGGCAAAGGCAAAACTCGCCGTATTCCGGGTGTAGCAGTTGCCGCCGGCGTAATTGGGCAGCTTGTACTGGATACCGGGGAAGGGCATCTCCGCCGGGTTGGGCAGCTCGCTGTCCTTGTTGTACTTGCCTGAGCTCAGCGCGGCGGCTGTGTCTACGAGCTTGAAGACGGATCCTGGGGCCAGCAATGCCCCGGTGGGCCCGCTGACGCTCTGGTTGAGGTTGATCCCGGGGAGCTTGTTGAGCTCGTTGAAGTTGGCTTGTTCGGCGACCGGATCCTGGGAGGCAATCAGGTTGGGATCATAGGACGGCTTGGAGACCATGGCGAGGATGGCGCCGGTCTTTGGGTTGGTCACCACGATCGAGCCGCGCTGGCCATCGGGAATGAGGTCGTAGGCGAGCTTCTGGAGCTTCGGATCCAGGGTGAGCTCCACCGAGGCGCCCTTGGGCTGGTTGCCGAGGAACAGCTGGCCGATCCGGTCCAGGAACTGCTGGTCCGAACTGCCGGCCAGGACTTCATTCATCGTCTTCTCCAGGCCGGTGACGCCGTAGCTCCTCGAGAAATACCCTGTGATTCCGGCGTACAGCTCCGGCTGCGTGTACGAGCGCTGGAACTTGCAGCTCTCCGTGGCAGGCACGGATTCGGCCACGGGGGTGCCGCCGACGATGATTGCGCCCCGGTCGTTGCAGTAGTTCTGCAGGAGGGTGCGCTTATTCCAGGCGTTGGCTTTGAGCTCGTCTGCACCGACTACCTGCACGTAGCTGAGTGCCCCGAAGATCAGGGCGAACATTGCGATGGCGGCTATCCATGCATTCCGAATGGCCTGGTTCACAGCTGTCTCACCGCCTCAGTGGGTGCGTCGGGACTCGTTCGGGGGCCGGGGGCCGCGGTGGGCTTCAGGGGCATCGCGGGGACGTCCTTGCTGGCTCCCGGCTCCTGGCCGGGCGGCAACGGTGTGGTGTCCACCGGGCCCCGGGCGGTGTGCGAAATCATCAGCAACAGGCCCACGATGATCCAGTTGGCCAGCAGCGAGGAGCCGCCGGCGGCGAGGAAGGGAGTGGTGAGTCCGGTGAGCGGGATCAGCCGGGTTACGCCGCCAATCACCACGAAGCACTGCAGCGCGATCGCGAAGGAGAGGCCGCAGGCGAGCAACTTCCCGAACGCGTCGCGGGTGCCGAGCGCGGCGCGGAAGCCGCGGGTGAACAGCAGCAGGTACATCAGAACGATGGCGAAGAGCCCGATCAGTCCCAGTTCCTCGCCGAAGGAGGCGATGATCATGTCGCTGTTGGCGAAGGGAACGAGGTTCGGCCGGCCCTGGCCGAGTCCGGTGCCGACGAGCCCGCCGTTGGCCATGCCGAACAACCCCTCGACGATCTGCAGGCTGCCGCCGAATTCACGGCCGTAGACCTCCTCGGTGAAGGCGTTGAGCCAGCCGTCAATCCGGAGGGCCACATGGGAGAAGACGCGCGAGGCCACGAAGCCGCCGGCGGAGATGAGGACCACGCCGATAATGACCCAGCTGATCCGGCTCGTTGCCACGTAGATCATGACGAGGAACAGGCCGAAGAACAGGATCGAGGAACCGAGGTCGCGCTGGAAGATCAGTACGCCGATGCTCACGAGCCAGGCGGCGATCATGGGCCCCATGTCCTTGAAGCGCGGGAACTGCAGGGGTCCGATTTTGCGGCCGGCCAGCAGGATGAGGTCACGGTTCGAGGAGAGATAACCGGCGAAGAATATTGCCAGCGTGATCTTGGCGATCTCGCCGGGCTGGAAAGTCATGGGGCCGATCCTGATCCAGACGCGTGCGCCCAGGATTTCACCGGCGGTGATGCCGGGCACCAGGGGCAGGATCAGCAGGCCGGCGCTCACGGCCAGGGAAATGAACGTGAAGCGGCGGAGAACCCGGTGGTCCTTGAGAAACCAGATGACGGCGATGGCCACCGCCATGGCCACAAGGGTCCATCGCAGTTGGTTGTTGCCGGTGTCTTCCCCGACCCGGTCCAAGCGGTGGATCATGGCGAGGCCCAGACCATTGAGGGCCACCACCAGGGGAAGTATTACCGGATCGGCATATTTCGCGCGGATCCGCAGCACGAGGTGGAACGCCAGCGCGGCCGCCGTCAGCAGGCCGGACTGGAACCAGAAGTCCGTATCGAAGGCTTTTTCCCGGTCCACACCGACGAGGGCGTTGGCTCCGATTCCCACGGCGAGGGCGAGGATAAGCAGGACAAGTTCCACGTTGCGCCGCGGCTTGGGCGTCGATTCGATCTGTGTCATTTGCCCGCCTCGCAGGTCGGAGCGGGTGTGGGCGTGGGTGTAGCGCCGGGCTGGGCTGTTGCGCTGGCCTCTGGCCCGGGGGTCGTGGCCGCTGCGCTTACGGGCGCTGACGGGGAGGCCGTGAGGCACTCGTCCGCCGGGGAGGTGGTACCGGTGCGCTCCAGGTTCTTCACAATCCGCTGGGCATCGTAGAGGTCGCGGGCAGGCACGGTCTGGCGCACGCGTTGTTGGGAGAATTCGGGCAGGTCTGACATCCGGATATCGGTCACCGCTTCGAGGGTGGAAAGCTGGATGGGGCCCAGGCGTTGGGAGACCCCGTTGAAAATGGCGACATGCTGGTCGTGTTCGCCGATGTAGTACCGCGTCTGGGTCCAGGCGTAACCGAGCCAGAGTCCCACGGTCAGGACGGCCACAATGGCGGCGGCGATGGAAACCGTGAGCCAGCGCCGCGGTCGCGGGGCAGCCCGGTACTCCTCGGCGTCCTCGCGGGCCTGCTCGGACTTGTGCGTGAGGACGGTAGCCGCCCGGCGCGCCACGGTGCGTCCCGCAATGGTCGGAATGGACCCTGATTCCGCAGCAGCGGCGGCAGC
>JAODMA010000440.1 GCA_025464545.1 Arthrobacter sp.
GTCCATCACGCGGAGCAGGTTCAGGGTGCCGGTGAGGTTGTTGTGGTAGTACCGCAGCGGCTCCCGGACGGACTCGCCGACGGCTTTCAGGCCGGCGAAGTGGATCACGGCGTCGATTGCGTGTTCCGCAAAGACGGCGTCGACGGCGGCCTCGTCCGCCAGGTCCACGCGGTGGAACACGGCGGCCGTGCCGCTCAGCTCCGCGACCCGGCGCAGGGCTTCCTCGCTGGAGTTCACAAGGTTGTCAACGACCACGACCTCATGTCCGGCTTCCTGCAGGGACAGCACAGTGTGCGAACCGATGTAGCCGGCGCCGCCAGTAACCAGAATTCTCATGAGTCTTAGGCTATCCCACCGCAGGACCCGGCCGCGGGGGCCCGCCCGCGCAGGCCCGTCCGGACGCAAACCGGTGCGCCCCGCCGTCCTGCGGGCACATCCGTGCTAAAAAAGACCAATGCCCAAATTTGTCGACGCCGTAACGCGGCGCCAGGAAGTGGTCGAAGCGGTCTTCCGCATCATCGCAGCGGACGGACTGGAACGGGCGTCGCTCCGGGAAGTTGCGGACGAGGCGGAACTCGCCGTCGGCTCGGTCCGGCACTACTTCGCCAGCAGCGAGGAGCTGCTCACCCACTCATTCGGCGTCGTCGTGGACCGGATTGTGGGCCGGCTCACGGCGGCAGACGAACGGCTCGGCGAAGTGCTGCCAGGCACCGGCGAGCACCATGAGGCCGTGTTAACCCTGCTGGGCGAGCTCCTGCCGCTGGACGAGGAGCGGGCCATCGACGCGTGCGTCTGGATGGCCTTCAAGAATGCCGCCAGGACGAGGCCGTTCCTGGCTGGCGAAGCGGACCGCAGCCACCGTGCTGTGGCCGCGATCATGGGCCGGCTCGTGCTGGAGCTGTCCACCAGTGCCGGCGAAGGCGTGGAGCAGCCCGCCCTTCAGGACGCGGACCAGCAAAGGCTTGTCACCGAAGCCGAAAGGCTGCTTGCCACCCTTGACGGGCTCACCATGCACGCGCTGCTCCAACCCGAATGGATGACGGCGCAGATGTGCAGGGACGTGCTGGAAGCCCATCTGGAGGGCCTCGGCGGCCAGCTGAGCGCCATTAACCTGCGTTAGCTTGAGGAATACACTGGGATAGTACGTCTTGCCAAGGGAGGCAATTGGATGCAAGACACCGGCGGACCAGGCTGGCGGATCACCATGGACACTTCGGGTCCTATGCTCATTGCCCTGTACATTCGAGACGCAGCCGGCCTCAACGGCGTCGGGCACCCCGCCCTCTGCCACGTGGCACCAAAGATCCGTCCCGCGGACCACGCCCACCTCATCGCGGAAGTCGGCGGTTCCAGCGCCCTGCGGACCGAGTGGGAGGCATGGTGGGATCAGCTCCTCAAAGCGCATCCGGAGATGTCCCCCGAACTGGGTCCACCTGGTTTCCGTGCCTTCAGTAATTCCCCCGCCCTGCGGCGCGTGCTGCAGGCGCACTTCGGGGCCGCGTTGTCCTGGGCCAGGGAACGCCGCGGCGAGTATGCGGCGCTCGAAGCCGAGCGGGAAGCGGCCGGCGGTGTGCAGCTGCTTACAGACATGGTGGACGACAGGCTGCTGGAGGTCGGCCGCGCCGCGAACCCCTTCGACCTGACCATCATCGAGCTTCCGCTGGCCGAGCAGAGGGCGTGGTACCTGGAGCCGGACAAAATCTTCATGAGCCGCGAGCTGCTGTCCGATCAGGATCTGTTCCGCAGCTACGTCCAGCCCGTCGTGGACCTGCTGGTCTGAGGCCCCGCCGGAGGCGCCGGCTACTTCTGCGGGGCCTCGGCGACTGTGATCCGGACCTGGCCCGTTGGCGCGTCAGAGTGCTGCCAGCCTTTGTGGGCCGCGCGGGTCCAGCTCCGTCCGTCCGTCCCGACCTCCGTGATCGAGAGGGCCTTGGCGTTGGCCACCGCCCAGTGCGCCACCGCCCAAGCCAGGGGATCCTCCGCCTCGATCCGAAGGGACCGGCCCTCGACGGAGGCCGGGACGTCGCCGAAGGACGCGGACAGGCGTTGCTGCACCGCTTCGGGGTCACCGGCCTCATCGGGTGTACGCAGCGTGCAGTCCAGGCCGGCGGCGGTCTGCCCGGTCAACGAGGACGCGAAGGCGCGCGCCATCGTCTCGTGCTGGGCGTAAGCTCCGGGGAACGCTGAGCGTTGCACGCTTTGCGCGGCCTCGGTGATTTCCAGCGACTGGTAATCCGAGACTTTCACCAGGGCGTTGTAGAAGGCGTTGCTGGCGTAGTAAGGATCCATCACCTGCTCCGAGGTCCCCCACCCCTGCGAAGGGCGCTGCTGGAACAGCCCGCGGGAGTCCGGGCCGGCCTGGTCCCCGTGGCTGATGTTCCGCAGCTTGGATTCCTGCATGGCCGTGGCCAGTGCAATGCTGGCGGCCCGGGCCGGGAGCCCCCGGCGGACGGCGACGGCGGTGATCAGCCCGGCATTCGCCGCCTGGTCCGTGGCAAGCTCGGCACTTCCCGACCCCACCGCCGTGCAGCGTTCGCTGACCAGGGTCTCGGACCGTTGCAGGAACGCCACCGCCGTGTAGATCGCCCCGGCAACCATTGCGAGGGTCAGCAGCAGCACCACCCGACGGCGCCAGCTGC
>JAODMA010000451.1 GCA_025464545.1 Arthrobacter sp.
TCTCCACCGTGCTTTCCCTGGTCCTGGGCGTCCCGGCCGCCTACGCGATGAGCCGATTCACCATGCACCGCTCGGCCCTCGTGGTCCTGATGGCCCGCGTCATCCCGGGCGTCTCGCTGCTGGTGCCCTGGTACTACGTGTTCTCCAACCTGCGGATGGTCGGCGGCTTCGAGGTGCTGATCCTCAGCCACATGTTCGTGGCGCTTCCGCTGATCGTCTACATCATGATGAGCTACTTCGACTCGATGCCGCTGGAGCTCGAGGAGTCAGCCCAGGTGGACGGGCTCACTCCGATCGGAGCCTTCCGCCGCATCACGCTGCCGCTCTCCGTCGCCGGCATTGCCACCGCCGCCATCCTGTCTTTCATCTTCTCGTGGAACACCTTCATGTTCGCCCTGGTGCTCTCCGGCTCCAAGACGAAGACCCTGCCGGTCGCGATTTTCGACTTCGTCTCGTACGCCAGCATCGACTGGGGCGGATTGATGGCGGCCGCCACCGTGGTCACCATCCCGATCATGATCATTGCGCTCTTCACGCAGAAGTACATCGTCTCCGGCATGACCGCCGGGGCGACCAAGGGCTAGGCAACGCATGACACTCATCAGCAGGATTGAAACTTTCCTCGTCGCGCCGCGCTGGCTCTTCGTTCGGATCGAGACCGACAGCGGGATTGTCGGCTGGGGCGAGGCGACGTGTGAGGGCCGCAGTGAAACGGTGCGCACCGCCGTCGAACAGCTCTCCGAGGTGCTGATCGGCAACGATGCGCTCCGGATCGAGGACCACTGGCAGGTGATGACCAAGGGCTCCTTTTACCGCGGCGGCCCCATCCTGGCCAGCGCCGTCTCGGGCCTGGACCAGGCACTCTGGGACATCGCCGGCAAGCATTTCAACACTCCCGTGCACCAGCTCCTGGGCGGCCATGTCCGGGACCGGATCCGGATGTACGGCTGGGTCGGCGGAGACGAACCGAACGAAGTCGCCGACCAGATCAGCGCCCAGCTGGAGGTCGGCCTCACCGCCGTCAAGATGAATGCCAGCGGCCGGATGAGCCCCATCGCCTCCGTGGCCGAGCTCGACGGCGTCGTCCGCCGGGTCGCCGCCGCCCGCGAGGTCCTCGGTGAGCACCGGGACGTCGCGGTCGATTTCCACGGCCGCTTCAGCCTCGCCAACGCCCGCCGGGTGGCGCCGCTGCTGGAACCGTACCGGCCCTTCTTCCTCGAAGAGCCCGTGGTCCCGGAAAACACCCACCTGCTGCGCGAGTTCACTTCGTCGACGACGACGCCGGTCTCCACCGGTGAGCGACTCTACAGCCGACAGGAATTCCTGCCCGCGCTGCAGGCCGGCATCGCCGTTGCCCAGCCGGATCTCTCCCACGCCGGCGGCATCACCGAGGTCCGCAGGATCGCCTCGCTGGCCGAAATCTACGAGGTCCAGCTCGCCCCGCACTGCCCGCTGGGTCCGCTGGCTCTGGCCGCGTGCCTGCAGGTGGGCTTCGCGACGCCCAACTTCCTGATCCAGGAACAGAGCATCGGAATCCACTACAACAAGGGCGCCGAGGTCCTGGACTATGTGGTGGACAAGTCCCCGCTGAAGTTCGTGGACGGGCACATCGAACGGCTCACCGGCCCGGGCCTGGGCATCGAGATCGACGAGGCCGTGGTCCGTGCCGCGGACAAACGCGGGCACGCCTGGCGCGGCCCGGTTTGGCGCCAGCCCGACGGCGCCTTCGCGGAATGGTGACGGCCGGGATCGCCGGCACTGCCATGGACACCCCAATTAAGGAGAAGCCCAGCGTGGAGAACACCCTCACCCCTGAGAGGCTGCTGGCCGGGATACGACAGTCCCGTCTCGTAGCGATCGTGCGCGGCACCCGGGGATCTGCCGCGGCTAAAGCCGCCCTCGCGGCGATGGCGGAGGGCTTTCGCTATGTCGAGATCGCGCTCACCACACCGGACGCCCTCGAGGCCATCCGCGAGGTGCGGGCAGCAGCTCCCGCAGGGTGCTTCGTCGGCGCCGGAACGGTGCTCACGAAGCAGGACGTGGACAACGTCGCCGGGGCGGGCGGGCAGTTCATCGTCACGCCGTCGCTGGCGCCGTCCATCGAGGAATCGGCCAGCCGCGGCATCCCCGTCCTGGCCGGGGCCCTGACGCCGAGCGAGGCCTTCGAAGCCATGAACCGCGGTGCCACCGCGGTCAAGCTCTTCCCCGCTTCCATCGGCGGCCCGGGCTACCTCAAGGCGCTCCGGGATCCGTTCCCGGACATCCCGTTCATCGCGGTCGGCGGCGTCGGACTCGATGAGGCGGCGGGCTACTGGGGGGTCGGTGCCATCGCCGTCGGGCTCGGAGGCCCGCTTTTCGGCGACACCGGATCGGGCGGGGACCTTGCTCCCATGCGGGAGCGTGCCCGCAGCTTCGTTGCCCTGGCCTCGGAGTACGACCGCCGGGACGCCACGGAGAGCCTGCGGTGACCGGCGCCGTCGGACTCTCTTCCGTCGACCTCCTGACCTTCGGCGAATCCATGGTCTCGCTGCGCTCCGCCGGGCCGCTGTCCGCCGGTGGCGCACTCACCATGCACGTTGCCGGCGCCGAGTCGAACGTGGCCGTCGGCGTCGCCCGGCTCGGGCACAGCGTCAGCTGGGCCGGTGTGGTGGGCGCCGACCCGCACGGGCAGTTCATCCTCCGCCAGCTCCGCGCTGAGGGAGTCGGGCTGCAGCACCGGGAGGACGCCACGCGCCGGACCGGGGTTATGTTCCTTGAACAGCGCACGGCCGATGTCACCCGCGCCTTCTACTACCGTTCCGGTTCCGCCGGGTCAACGCTGAGCTGGGAGGACGTGGACCGTGCTTTGCAGCCCGGGGCCCGCATTCTGCACCTGACTGGCATCACGGCCGCGCTCAGCCCCGAGGCCCGGAGAGCCGTGGAGTATGCCGCCGAGCGCGCGGCGGCGAACGGTACGGTGGTGTCCCTGGACGTCAACTACCGCAGCAAGCTCTGGTCCCGGGAAGAGGCGCGCGAGGTACTCGCGCCACTCGTCCGGCACGCCAGCATCGTGATCGCCTCCGACGACGAACTCGGTCTGGTGGCCGCCGCGCCGGCAGGCACGCGGGACCCGGACGTCCTTGAATCGGCGATGGCTGCCGAGCTTCTTGGGCTCGGAGTGAGCGAAGTTGTCGTCAAGCGCGGCGCCGCCGGTGCGGGCGTCCACACCACCGACGGCCGCTGGGAGACCCCCGCCGTGCCCGTCACCAGCATCGATACGGTGGGGGCGGGAGACGCCTTCACCGCCGGCTATCTGTCCGCCCTGCTCGACGGCGCCGAGGTGGCCGGCCGCCTGCAGCGCGGTGCCCTCACGGGAGCCTTCGCCGTCAGCACCGCCGGGGACTGGGAAGGCCTGCCCGCCCGTGCGGAACTGGCCCTCCTCGGAACCACCCCCGGCGGAACCACCCAGCGCTAATTCCCCGCAGGCCGGCCCCGGCCCGCCCATCCTCCCGATCAAGAAAGCCTGGATTGCTGTGAAAATCATTGCCGCGGAAGTCTTCGTGACCAGTCCCTCCCGTAACTTCGTGACGTTGCGGATCACGACCGAGGATGGTGTGACCGGGATTGGCGATGCGACCTTGAACGGGCGTGAGCTCGCGGTCGCGGCGTATCTGAAGGAGCACGTTGCGCAGTTGCTGATCGGGAAGGATCCGCACCGGATCGAGGACACCTGGCAGTTCCTGTACCGGTCCTCGTACTGGCGGCGGGGTCCGGTGACGATGGCCGCGATTGCTGCGGTGGACATGGCGCTGTGGGATATCAAGGGCAAGCTGGCGAACATGCCGGTCTACCAGCTCCTGGGCGGGGCGTCCCGGAACGCGCTGCGCGCGTACGGGCACGCGTCGGGCGCGGACCTGGAGTCGTTGTTTGATTCGGTGCGGGAGCACCTGGAGCTGGGCTATAGGTCGATCCGGATCCAGACGGCGGTGCCGGGGATCAAGGCCGTG
>JAODMA010000504.1 GCA_025464545.1 Arthrobacter sp.
CGACCAGCCAGGAGCTTCGGCTCGGCATCTTCCCCAGCCTCGCCACCTACGTGCTGCCCCGGATCCTGCAGAATCCCGCCTGGAAGAACCTCGGCATCGACCTCAAGGTGTCCGTCGCCGAGCCGGCCCAGACCATCCAGGGCCTGCGGACCGGCGGCGAACTCGACGTCGCCCTTGTCTACCAGGTGGGCCAGTCCGGGCTGGCCTGGCCGCACACCATCAACCGGCAGTGGATCGGCGACGACAACTTCCGCGTGGTGCTGCCCGCGGCCTGGGGCATCGGCGCGGGTTCCAAGGTAGCGGCGGACCACCTCTCCGACATGCCATGGATCCTCCACCACCCTGGCACGAGCGATGCCACGGTGATCGAACGCCTCTTCGCCAGCTGCAACCTGCACCCGCGGGTGGTGGCGTACAGCGACGACTTCCACGCCAGCCTGGAAATGGCGGCGGCCGGGCTCGGAGCCGCCCTGGTTCCGGAGCTTGCCCTGCTGCACCGCCCGGCCGGTGTGGTGGTGCTTGATGTCCCCGAGATCCGGCTGGCCCGCAATGTCTTTGCCTTGCTGATCAACGAAAAGCAGACGGCCCAGGTGCAGTTGTTCGTGGAGCTACTGGCCGACACCCTGCACAGGCTAGGGACGGACTAGCGTTTCCAGGGCAACTTTCGGGCCGGCGCCACGAGGGCGCTGATGACCCGGTGCTTGGTCCTGCTGTACGGCGGGTAGATCAGTTTGAGGGTGTCCGGCCGGTGCGGCTTGGCCAGGGTGGACCGTTCGTGCGAAAAGGTCCGCAGCGAGTGCTCGCCGTGATAGGCGCCCGTGCCGCTGGCGCCCACGCCGCCGAAGGGCAGCCCGGGGACCATCAGGTGCGCGGCCGGGACGTCGAAGCACAGGGCCCCGGAGCTGGTGCCTTCCGCGAAAGCCCGCCGGGTTTCGGCGTCATTGCTGAAAACGTACAGCGCAAGGGGCTTGGCCCGGGCGTTGATCCGCCGGATGGCCTCCTCGCGGCCGCTGACCGGAACCAGCGGAAGCAGCGGGCCGAAAATTTCCTCCTCCATTACGGTATCCCCCGGCGCGGGCCGCAGCAGGGTCGGGGCGAAGTGCAGGCTGGCGGCGTCCCGGTCCCCGCCGTGCACCACGGTGCTGCCGTCCGCGAGCCCGGCCAGCCGCTCGAAGTGGTTGTCATTGATGATCCGGCCGTAGGACCCGCTCGTGGCCGGGTCCGGCCCGAACAGCGCGCTGATGGCCGTGGCCAGCTCGCGTTGCAGGGGCTCCAGCACCTCCTCGGTGGCCAGCACATAGTCGGGTGCCACGCAGGTCTGCCCGGCGTTCAGAAATCGTCCCCAGGCAATCCGCTTCGCCGCGGTGGCCAGGTCCGTGGAGGCGTCCACGTACGCCGGGGACTTGCCGCCCAGCTCCAGGGTCACCGGGGTCAGGTTCTCGGCCGCCGCGCGCAGCACCACCCGTGCCGCTGCCTCACCGCCGGTGAAAAAGATATGGTCGAAGCGCATCGCCAGCAGGGCTGTGGTCTCGGGAACGCCGCCCTGGACCACCTCGGCCGCGCCGGGCAGGTACTCGGGAACCCAGCGGGCCAGTGCGGCGGAGGTGGCCGGTGCGTGTTCACTGGGCTTAAGCACCACGGTGTTGCCGGCGGCGAGGGCGCCGGCCAGCGGGGCGAGCACGAGCTGCAGCGGGTAGTTCCACGGACCGATCACCAGCACCACGCCGAGCGGGGTGAGTTCGGTCCAGGCCCTGGCCGGCTGGACCGCGAGCGGCACCGGCACGGGCCGGGGCCGCAGCCAGGTTGCGAGGTTCTTCTCCAGGTGCGCGGCTTCGGCGGTGACAAATCCGATCTCCGTCAACAGCGCCTCGGTGGCGTGCTTGCCCAGGTCGGCCGCCAGGGCCGCCGCGAAGTCCCGGCGCCGGTCGGTCAGCATCCGGCGGAGATTGCGCAGTTGCTCCAGCCGCCAGGCCAGCGGGCGGGTGGCCCCGCCGTCAAAGAAGGTCCGGGCCCGGGCGACGGCGGACGTGATTGTTTGCATTCGAACAATGTACCGGCACCGGCAGCCGAGGCCGTCGCGGTGCAGGATAAAAGCCTGCGAATGCTGGAACGGACCGGTTTTGGGGTCTATGTTGAAGATATGAACAAGGTAGCGAGCAAGCACTTCGGTGAGGTTGAGCTCAACCACGGCAGGGATCATAGTTTCACGGCCCAGCATGAACTTGCGGGCCAGACCGTGGAACTTGACCTTAACGTCAATGCGCATGACCGTTTCGACGAAGCGGCCCTGCACAAGGTTGACTACCGGCTGCGCTTCCTGCCCGAACTCGTGGACCAGGTCCGCGACATGATCGCGGAGGAGCTGGAACAGGAAGGCACCAGCCCGCAGGAATACCGCCACTTCCACTGCAACGCAATCAAGAGTGAGCACCTGCAGAAGGTGTTCGGCGTCCAGGACAAGAGCCAGCTCACCGACGAGGTCTTCCTCAAGGCCCTGAAGCTGGGCCATGTGGGCATCTTCCCCGGCCAGCCGGAACGCTACTTCGTGCTGGACTTCACGCTCGGCGCGCATTTCACGGATGAGGTCCTGGTGGCCTCTGCAGACGAGGACGGCGTCGTGGACGACGAGATCCTCTGGGAATCCTGACTCCCCCGGCAGCGCAGCAGTCAGTACGACGCCGGCCGGTCACCTTTTGCAGGTGACCCGCCGGCGTCGTTAGTGAGCCGGCCTCGTTAGTGAGCCGGCCTGGTGCTACTTGGCCGCTTCGAGCAGACCGGCCCGGACCGTCTTCGTGGCGTGGACCAGGTTGCGCAGGGACTCTTCGGTCTCGGCGTAGCCGCGGGTCTTCAGGCCGCAGTCCGGGT
>JAODMA010000480.1 GCA_025464545.1 Arthrobacter sp.
GCCGGTGGCACCGGGTTCGAACTGGACTCCATTGCTGCGGCGTTCATCGGCGGTGCGGCGGTGCAGGGCGGCGTCGGCACTGTGGCCGGAGCCATGATCGGCGGCTTGGTCATGGGTGTGCTGAACAACGGCATGTCCATCCTGGGCCTCGGCACCGACTACCAGCAGCTCATCAAGGGCCTGGTGCTGCTCCTCGCCGTGGGCTTCGACATCTTCAACAAGAACCGCTCCGGCAAGGGCGGCGGAGCGACGATCGACAAGCGCGTCAGACGCAAAACCCCGCCCGCGGCCTCGGAAGCCGGAAAGCCGGCGGAGGAACGTCCGGTCACCGTAGCGGAAGGCAACTGGCGGGGATGGGCAGCGTCGGCGTCCGCCGCCACTCCCGGCAGTAAGTCTGGGACACCACACAAGAAAGCGACCCGGGTCGGCCCGCAATGGGCCCACCCGGGTCGCTTTCTTGCACCCGCTGCTAGCGGGAGGAGGTTGCCGCGGGCTGGTCCGTCCCGACCGGCGTGCGCGCCATGATGGCGTCGACCTCAGCCTTTTCCTTGGCACCCCAGGTTTCCCGGGTGTTGAGGACACCGATCAGGCCGATCACACCGACGAGGACGTACAGCGACGCGCCGCCGGCCCAGCCGAAGATGGAGGCCAGGAGCACGGCCAGGAACGGCGCGAATCCGGAAATGGAGGCGGCAACCTGGTAGCCGATGGAGGCGCCCGACGTCCGGGTGTTGGTGCGGAACAGCTCCGCGAACCAGGCACCCTGGGTGCCGGTGAAGGTCGCGTGGATGATGCCGATGCCAATCACGAACGCCAGGACGATCAGGAACGGGTTGCCGGTGTTGCTGAGCAGGAACATCGGGAAGCCGAAGACGATCACGGCGATGGTACCGCCGAGGTAGAGCTTGCGACGGCCGATCCGGTCGGTGAGCGCGCCAGCCATCAGGGTGACCGGGATGGCGAGGAGGCTTGCGATCACAATTCCGGTGAGGCCGACGGCACGGTCGTCGGGGTTGTTCTTCGTGATGTAGGACAGCAGGTAGGTGGCCGTGACGTAGTACGCGCAGCTTTCCACAATGCGCAGGGAGATCACGCGCAGGATGTTCCGCCAGTCGTTCTTGATTACGGTGGTCAAGGGGTTCTTGACGATCGCGCCGGTGGCCTTGGTGTGCTCGAACTCGGGGGATTCCTCAAGCTTCATCCGGACGACCAGGCCGACGACGATCAGGATGGCGCTGGCGAGGAACGGCAGGCGCCAGGCCCAGTCGGTCTGCAGGGAAGCCGAGAGCAGGAACGCGGCGTTGGCAAGGGTGATGCCCAGCGGGTTGCCCGCCTGCGGTATCGCGGCGAAGCGGCCGCGCTGCTTCCAGGGTGCGTGCTCGAAGGTCATCATGACGGCACCGCCCCATTCCGCGCCGAAGGCGAGGCCCTGGATCATCCGGATGATTACCAGCAGGATGGGCGCGAGGATGCCGACCTGGTTGTAGGTGGGGAGGCAGCCGATCAGGACGGTGGCGATGCCCATGGTGAGGAGGGCGCCGACGAGGACGGGCTTCCGGCCGTATTTGTCACCGAGGTAGCCGCCGACGGCTCCGCCGATGGGCCGCATGAGGAAGCCCACCGCCAGGGTCGCGAAGGCCAGCAGGGTTCCGACAACGGGGTCCGTGTTGGGGAAGAAGACCTTGCCAAAGTACAGGGCGGCCGCCGTGCCGTAGGCGACAAAGTCGTAGTTTTCCACACACGTTCCGGCTGCCGACGCCATCGCCGTTTTGATCTTTCCGGGTGAGCCGTGGGCGGCCTGCCGCTGCCGCTCGGTGACTTCAACACTCATGGTGATATCTCCTTTGATATTGCTGGGTGGCTCGGGCGGGACGCCTCAGGCCGGCTGAACTAGGGGTTGTAAGGCTGGGTGCTAGATTTGGTCGGCCAGTTCACGGGCTGCCTCGAGCTCCATGTCGCGGAGTTTGCGGACGCGCCGGATGGTGTCCTCGTCGTTGTCGAATTTCGCGTCGAGGAAAGACTGCAGGACTTCCTTGGCCGTAGCCCTGCCCACCAGCCAGGCGCCCATGGCGATCACGTTGGCGTCATCGTGCTCCACGCTCTGGTGGGCCGAATACACATCGTGGCCGAGTGCGCAGCGGATGCCCGGAATCTTGTTGGCGGCCATGACGGCCCCGACGCCGGTTCCGCAGACGAGGACCGCGCGCTCGGCCTGCCCGGATTTCACGAGGTCACAGGTGGCACGGGTGATGTCCGGGAAGTCGACCGGGGCCTCGCTGGGCGCGCCGCAGTCCATGACCTCGTGGCCGAGGTCCTCCAGGACGGTCCGGACAAACTCTTTCAGGGGGAAGCCGGCGTGATCGTTGCCGAGTGCGATTTTCATGGGTCTCCTTAGTTCGGGACAACGAGGGCGGGGGAAGGCAGGGACAAGGGCAGCTCATGGCGCCATGGAATCGATTCCAGGGCGCCGCTGCGTGTGACCGCCAGCGCCGAGGCGCGGCTGGCTAGGGTCATTGCGGCGGGCAGGTCCCGGGAAGCGGTGAGAAGTGAGGCCGCGAGGTAGCCCACAAAGGTATCGCCGGCACCTGTGGTGTCTTTGGCTGCCACCTCGGACGCCGGTACATGCACGAGATCGCCGTCGAGGAGGGTGAAGGAGCCTTCCGCGCCGGCGGTGCAGACAATGGCCGGTCCCAGGACAGGGGGCAGTGCCCTGGCCAGCTCCCGGTGATCGCCGGGGGTCCCCGTCAGGTCGGCCAGGACGCGGATCTCTTGTTCATTGACCACGAGGAGATCGATGTCGTCGAGCAGGCCATCGATCTGGCGGGGGGCGGGGGCGGCATTGAGGATGACGAATGCTCCGGCGTTCCTCGCGATGCGGGCGGTCTGCCGGACCAGTGCCGTCGGGATCTCCAGCTGCAGGACCAGGACATCGCCGGCCTGGAGGGTGCGGAGTCCGGCTTCTACGTCGTCTGAGGTGAGGCAGGAGTTCGCCCCCGGGCTGACGATGATCTGGTTTTCGCCGCGGTCGTCGACTGCGATGATCGCTGTTCCCGTGGCAGCCGTGCCGAGAACCCGCACCGGACTGGCGTCAATGTCTGCCTCGGCCAGGACCTCGAGAATCCGCCGCCCGTGGGCGTCGTCCCCGACGGCGCCGGTGAACTTCACGGTGGCCCCGGCGCGGGCGGCCGCAATTGCCTGGTTGCCACCCTTGCCGCCGGGACTGAATGTGGCGTCCGATCCCCGGACCGTTTCACCCGGCCGGGGCAAGGATCGGACGCGGATGTTCTGGTCGATATTGAGGCTTCCGACCACAAAAACCGTGCTCATTGGACCTGCTCCTTCGGTGGTGTCTTCGGGGTCCCCGAACCGGGAGGCAAGGGGAATGGCGGGAGGGTGAAAAGGCGCCGTCACGGCTGGCCCATGCTGGGATCCGGCGTGCCGGAGGAGGCACGGACGATGAGCTCGCTCGGGAGGACCACCGACTCGGGCTTCTGCCCGTCTATCACCTCGAGCAGAAGCCGGACGGCGGTCCTGCCCATGGCCTCCACGTCATGGGAGATGACCGTAAGTGGCGGATCGAGCAGCGAGAACCACTCGATATCATCGAAGGCAATCAGCGCCATGTCCCGGCCGATGCGCAGCCCCTTCCGGTGCAGGGTAGCCAGCGCTCCGACGGCCATCGGGCTGTCCGCGGCCAGCAACGCCGTCGGCGGCTGTGCGAGACCCAACAGATGGTGCGCTCCGGCCGAGCCGCTGGCGGACTGAAAGTCGCCGAAATACGTCAGGGCCGGATCGGTGCTGAGCCCGAATTCCTCGGCGGCCCGTGAAAACGACCTCAGCCGGTCCCGCCCGGTGGACGTGGATTGAGGTCCGGCGATATAACCGACACGCTCGTGGCCCTGGCGGGCGAGATGCTCAACGGCCTGGCGGATGCCGGAGTCGCTGTCTGTTGTCACGCTCGGCACGTCGATTCCGTCGACGGTCCGGTCGACGAACACCGTGGGGATGGCCCGTTCCAGCAGCGCGTGCAGGCTGGAGCTTCCCTGGCCCTGCGGTGCAGCGATGACGCCATCAACGCGCTGCGAAATAAAGGTGTCCAGATACCGGTCCTGCTGAGGAATGCTCTCGTTGGCATTTCCCAGCAGGGTGACGAACCCCTCCGCCAAGGCTGCCTGTTCTGCGGCGTGCGCCAGATCGGCGAAGAAAGGGTTGCGGACATCGGAGACAAGGAGCCCGATGATGTTGGTCCTCGTAGAGCGGAGCGCACGCGCCTGGGCGTTCGGGTGGAAGTCCAGCTGGGCGACGGCGGCGGCCACCTTCTGCCGGGAGGTGGCCGAGGTGGCGGGGTTTCCGGACAGCACCCGGGAGGCCGTGGCGGCGGAGACACCGGCCAGCGCGGCCACGTCCTTGATGGTGATGGAAGGTCCCGCCACTGCTGTGCCTCTCGCCTGAAGTTCGGTTTCCATTAGCCATGGAATCGATTCCATGGAATCGGTTCCACCAGTATGTGGTGTGGATTACAGGGTGTCAACCGTTTGGTGTACCCGGCTGCGGCGAATTGCCCTGAAAGCGGCCGGAAGCAGCGGCTCTGCAGAAACGGCGGGAGCCCTCAGTCCCCGTGGACAGCGCTTTGCTTCTCTTCGGACCGGTCCAGGTAGGAGAGCAGGAGGCTGCCGGCGCGGTCGAGCTCTCCGGCCTCCAGGGCAGTGCAGATCTCTTCGTTGTCGTCAAGGTAGCCGCGGTAGAAGTGCGCGTCCACGGTGGCCTTGTGGAAGAAGAGCCGCATCTCCGCGAGGACCTGGGACATCATCGTGTCCAGCCGGCGGCTTTCGGCCAGCGCCACGATCGCGCCGTGGAAGTGCTGGTTGGCGGTGCCCAGGGCTTCCTCGTCGTCCGCCGCGGCGGCGGCTTTTCCTTCCTCCACCGCGGCCCGGACCGCGGCCACCCGCTCGGGGGCGCCCCCGGCGCGGATCGCACTCACCTCGATCGCGCGGCGGACGGTGTAGACGTCGTGGACGTCGCCGGGACCAAGGCTTGCAACGAACACGCCGCGGTTGGGAAGGCGGACCACCAGCCGCTCGGCGGCCAGTTCGGCGAAGGCCTCCCGCACCGTGTTGCGGGAAACCCCCAAATCCTCTGCGATGGTCGATTCGGTCAACCGGGCACCCGGCAGCAGCAGACCCTCCGCCAGTTGAAGCCGCAGTTCGGCCGCCACCCGGTCGGCCACGGAGGGGACTGTCACGCGCAGCCGTGCCGCGGCCGCCTGGCTGCCGCTGGCCACCTCCGGAGTCGTCATAGTGCCGAATCTACACGATCGTTTCAATGTTGAATCGTCGGATTGTTGAACAAATCGCTCAATTAGTGCATTCTTGGAGGGGGCTATCATGAGAGGAGGATCACAAATGGCAACAATTGACCTGAACAGCGACGTCGGCGAGTCCTTCGGTCGCTGGACCCTGGGTGACGACACAGCGATGTTCCGCTCCGTGTCCAGCGCAAACGTGGCCTGCGGGTTCCACGCCGGTGACCCCCGCGTCATCCGCCAGACCTGCCGGGGGGCGGTGGCGGCCGGGGTCGTGATCGGCGCCCACGTCGGCTACCGCGACCTCGCCGGGTTCGGCCGTCGCTTCCTGGACATCAACCCGGCCGAACTGGCGGACGACGTCGTCTACCAGATCGGGGCCCTGCAGGCGCTGGCCGCCGTCGAGGGCGGCACGGTCAAGTACGTAAAGCCGCACGGCGGCCTCTACAACGCCATCGTCTCGCACACCGCCCAGGCGAAAGCCGTCGTCGATGCGGTGAAGTCCGTTGATCCGAACCTTCCGATCCTGGGGCTGCCCGGCTCGGAGGTGCTGCGCCTGGCCGAGGCCGCCGGACTACGCGCGGTGACCGAAGCCTTCGCAGACCGTGCCTACAACCCGGACGGCACCCTCGTGTCCCGTACGCTCCCCGGTGCCGTGCTGGAGGACCCCGCTCTCGTCACTGAGCATGTCCTCCGGATGGCCACCGATTCGGCCGTCCGCACCATCGACGGCTCCATCCTGAAAATCCACGCCGAAAGCATCTGCGTCCATGGCGACTCCCCGGGAGCCGTCACCATGGCCGCGGCCGTCCGCGAGGCGCTCACAGAAGCGGGCATCACCACCGCCGCCTTCGTCTAAGCAGCAGCGACCACCGCTCCGCATCCCGGTCCCCGGTCCACGCCGGGGCATTCCCGCACGCACACCCGAACAACAGGCAGCACCCCGCACACCTGGAGGAAAACCATGTCCGCACCGCAGCAGGCCACTCCGGCCGCCAGCAAGAGGAAGCTGCCGCCCGGCGCCCTCAAGGCCTACATCGCGAGCCTCACCGGCACCTCGCTGGAGTACTACGACTTTGCGATCTACTCCGTGGCCTCGGCCCTGGTGTTCCCCAAGATCTTCTTTCCGGGCAACGACGAATTCGTCGGGCTCCTCCTGTCCTTCTCGACATTCGCGGTGGGCTATCTCGCCCGCCCCATCGGCGGCATCATCTTCGGCCGGCTCGGTGACAAGATCGGCCGCAAACACGTCCTCGTCGTCACGCTCCTGCTGATCGGCATCGCGACAGTGCTGATCGGTGTGCTGCCCGACTACTCGGTGATCGGCGTGGCCGCCCCCACGATCCTGGTGCTGCTGCGACTGGCCCAGGGCATCGGCGTCGGCGGTGAATGGGGCGGTGCCGTCCTGCTTTCCAGCGAGTTCGGTGACGCCCACAAGCGGGGCTTCTGGTCCTCCGCGGCGCAGATCGGCCCGCCCGCCGGCAACCTGATGGCAAACGGCGTCCTGGCGGTCCTTGCCGCGTCCCTCAGCACCGAGGCCTTCCTGTCCTGGGGCTGGCGCGTCGCCTTCCTCGCCTCCGCCCTGCTGGTGGTCTTCGGCCTGGTGATCCGGCTCAAGCTCGAGGAAACCCCTATCTTCAAGGCCATCCAGGCGCACGGTGAGGCACCGAAGGCCCCCATCACAGAGGTCTTCAAGACGGAACCGCGTGCCCTGGTGGCGGCCGCCCTGGCCCGTGTCGGCCCGGACGTGCTCTACTCCCTGCTCACCGTCTTCGTAGCTGTCTATGCCACCAAGGAACTGGGCATGACCACGAGCAACGTGCTTGCGGCAATCCTGATCGGATCCGCCGTCCAGCTGGTGCTGATTCCGGCCGCCGGCGCCCTTACCGACCGCTTCAACCGCCGCCTGGTCTACGGTATCGGCGCCCTCGGCACCGCCGTGTACATCCCGGTGTTCTTCCTGAGGATCCAGGGCAGGTCGGTGGCCATGCTCACCGTGGGTATCGTGATCGGCCTGGCTTTCCACGCCTTCATGTACGGCCCGCAGGCGGCCTACATCACGGAGCAGTTCCCGGCCCGGCTGCGCTACGCGGGCAGCTCACTCGCCTACACACTCGCCGGCGTGATCGGCGGCGCCATCGCTCCGCTGGTCTTCACCGCCCTTTACGCTGCCTCCGGCAACTGGTACACGATCGCCGCCTACCTGGCGGTTGCCTCCGCTGTGACCATCGTCGGACTGGCCCTGGGCCGCAATCCGCAGACCAAGGAAGAAGAACGGCTCCTGCAGGATGCCCGCGCCTGAGCGGCGCGGGCTGGGAACCGGCGCCGGCAATGATGGAAGCAGCTGATGATTGAGACAGCGGGGGAACCCTTGGCAGGACAGCAGACGGCAGTTTCCAGGGTGAGTTCCGTGCGGGCGGTCGGCACGCGCGCGGTGCTCGCGGAGCTGACCGGAACCCAAAGCGTGCTCGCGCTGCAGGCGCTGCTCCTTGAGAAGCCGTTGCCGGGCCAGCTGGACGTCCTGGCTGCAGCGGAGACCGTCCTGGTCACCGCGGACTCGCCGGTGTCCGCCCGGCATATCGCCGGGCAGCTGCTACAGCTCGACCTGGCCGCTCCGGTGCAGCGTGCGGGCGAGCTGGTGGTCATCGACACCGTGTACGACGGCGAGGACCTCGCCGAAGTGGGGGAGCTGACCGGACTGGGTTCGGACGGCGTGATCGCCGCCCACTCCGGCCAGGTTTGGACCGTGGCCTTCGCCGGTTTCGCGCCGGGCTTCGGCTACATGGTGGGGGAGAAGCAGGTGCTCAACGTGCCGCGCCGCGCCTCGCCGCGCACCGCCGTCCCCGCGGGTTCGGTGGCATTGGCCGGGAATTACTCCGCCGTGTACCCGCGCCGTTCTCCGGGCGGCTGGCAGCTGATCGGCCGCACCGGCGCCAAAATGTGGGACCTGGACCGGGAAGAGCCCGCGCTGGCCGGCCCCGGCCACCGGGTCCGGTTCCGCGCGGTCCGGGATGTCGTGACCGTCGCGGAGCGTCCCCCCGCTTCTGCTGCCGCCCCCGAGGTGAGCACCGGGCTACGGATAGTCGCCCCCGGACTGCAGAGTCTGATCCAGGACCTGGGCCGGTACGGCCACTCCGGCCTCGGTGTCTCCGCCGCCGGCGCCCTGGACCGGGCCTCGCTGCGGCGGGCCAACCGCCTCGTCGGGAACGCGCCGTCGGCCGCGGCGGTCGAGACCGTCGCCGGCGGCCTCAGGGTGCAGGCCGTCGGTGACCAGGTCCTTGCCGTCGCGGGGGCACCGTCGGAACTGACGATCGAGACACCGGCGGGCGTCGGCA
>JAODMA010000506.1 GCA_025464545.1 Arthrobacter sp.
AAACCGCTCTTTGTGGGATCGGATTCTTTGCCTGCCTAGGGATCGCGATTTTCGTGTTTCTGAGTGTCCCCTGGGACACCCGAATGCCCTACGACGGGAAATACAGCCGGGATGGGAGCGGGATTCCGATGCAGATCGCCATGCTTCCCTGTTTGGCTGTTCTTTTTGGTTTTTGGCGCTCAGGGAGGAAGCCTGACGCGCATCATATGGGCAAAGGATCGCGCATCGCTTATTACATCCTTGCGCCTGCGATCATCGTGGGATGTGTCTGGGGCCAGTGGATTATGGGGGAATCGATCCTGGCTGCAGGGGAATTCTTCACTGGGTAGTGGGCGTCGAGGCTTATCGGAGCCACGGGTTTTGGTTGACCGGTGCCGAGGTCGCAGCCGGTTCGCTGTCCCAGTTCCTTGGAACAGGACAGCCACTGGGTGGGACGATCCCCGCTCACCGCGAACCGCCGCCCGCCTCGTAACCTGGCCGTCCCGTATGTTGTCCCACAACCCCGCCGCATGCACCGGTCACAGGTGCAACTTTCGGTACGGTGCACGGATTGTGATTATTAACCCGGAATGGTGCTAAATCGCAGTTTAGAGCGGCGGTTTCGCCGTTCCGCTCACGTAGCCTGCCCTGGGACGACCCGGTGACCGGGCCCGGTTCACGGAACTTCATGCGGAACATCCTCCGAGGTGTAGGTCGAAACATGATGCGCCTCAAGGCGTGGAATGATCTCCCGCGCGCCTAATTCCAAAAAGTGCTGGCTTTCCCGGTGCCGGTCGAAGTCGTCAGCGTCGTGGTAGGACTCCAGAATTACTATTTAAGACGGATCTTGAACTCCGCGATAGAAGTCGTAGCTGACATTCCCAGGTTCCTTTCGCGTGGCATCTGCGATGCCGGCGTGCATGGGCACCAGCGGGGCTTCTCCATTAGGATCTTGCATCACAACGAGAGTCGTGGCCGCCGCGAGGCGTTGGGCAGGCCATTGTCTTGGCAACGAAGGCGGGTGGGATACATCGCCTCAACAGTCTCGAAACCATAGTGTTTTGAGACGGGAGGTTTCGAGCCACTAAGTTTGATGAGGAACCCTTGCGCCTTCCGGGGCTTCGAGCTTCGGGCGGAGGGGAACAATAGAGCCATGGAACGAGGTAATCTGCGCACCTTTCTTGGGGACCGCGAGGGGCACACGCCTCCGAGGCTGGGGCGGCGCCGGGAGATACCGGCATTTGTCCTCGCTCTGGGGCTCCCGCCGCTCCTGCAGTTCCTCTTGGACCTTCTGCCCCACGACCAGCTGTCAACGGACATGCTGGTACACCTCACCGGCATTGTTGGTGTCGCGCTGCTCGGGGGGCTCTGGCCCGCAGTGCTGGCGGCCGTCGTCGCGGGGCTGATCGTTAATTACTTCAGCGTCCGACCTGTAGGTTCACTGTCGGTCATTGATCCCGAGAACGTCCTGGCGTTGCTGATCTTTGTCCTTGTAGCGGTGGCCGTGTCACTGGTAGTGGACCGCTCGGCCAAGCTCAGCAAGGAAGCCCACATCGCCGGAGCAGAAGCAGCAGTCCTCAGTGATTTGAGCCGAAGAGCAGTCGCCGAAGGAAACAGTATCCCCGCGTTCCTGGACAAAGTCCGGGAATATTTCCAGGTGAAGGGAGCCGGTCTATGGGCCAAACGGGAGACCGGCCCGGGCAAGATCGTGGTTTGGGAGCTTCAAGAATCCTCTGGCGAACCCCAACCGGGTGACGTATCAGAGGCTGACACTGTGGAGCAATTGGACCGAGACCGGATGCTCACACTCACCGGAAAGAGCCTCACCCCTGACGAACGGCGGCTGCTGGCCGCCTTCGCTGCACACCTGCTGGCCATGGTCCAGCGCGAAGAGCTCACCGCGAGCCAGCGCGAAAACCTTCGCCTTGCCGAAGGCAACACCATGCGGACGTCCATTCTGCGGGCGGTGTCCCATGACCTCCGAACTCCCCTGGCCGGCATCAAGCTCGCCTCCAGCAGCCTGCGTGATAAGACCATCACCTTCAGCGCCGAGGAGCAGGAAGAACTTCTCGCCACGGTAGAGTCCGGCGCAGACCGACTGGACCGTTTGGTCAGCAACCTTTTGGATATGTCCAGGATCACCGCTGACTCGATCGCACCCCTGATCCGTCCCGTCTATTGGGCCGACGCGGTAGGCGAAGCGCTCCGCGGCACGGACTCCGAGCGGCTCCGCGTGCTGCTGCCGGACAACATGCCCCCGGTCGATGCCGACCCCGGGATGCTGGAGAGGGTCATTGCCAACCTGGTGGAAAACGCGCTGAAGTATGCCCCCGGCTCCGATGTCGTGATTGCCGGAGCCGTTGGCGGTGCAGGCAGTGCAAGAATTGGGGATGTTCCCGCCAGCGAACTCACCGTCGTCGATCACGGCTCGGGCATCCCAGCTGACAAGGTATTGGCAATGTTCCGGCCCTTCCAACGCGCTGATGACACCACCCCCGGAACAGGGATCGGTCTTGGTCTTGCCGTGGCGAAAGGGTTCACCGAAGCCATGGGCGGGCTCCTCCTGGCCGAGCCCACCCCTGGCGGGGGCCTGACCATGGTGGTCCGGCTGCCGCTCTCCACGGGCGTGACGCCGTCATCCGGTACGAAAGGACTCCATGGCATCAGTACTGATCGTTGACGATGAAGTTCAGATCCTCCGTGCGCTCCAGATCAACCTGAACGCCAGAGGCTACTCCACGGTCACCGCATTCACCGGGCAAAACGCTTTGGAACAGGCTGCCCAGCATCCAGTGGACGTCATCATCCTGGACCTGGGCCTGCCTGACCTGGACGGCGTTGAAGTGATCCGGCGGCTCAGGCGCTGGAACAAAGTCCCCATCGTGGTCCTGTCCGCACGGCACGGTTCCGATGACAAAATCCAGGCACTGGACGCAGGTGCGGACGATTACGTAACCAAGCCCTTCGGGATGGATGAACTCATGGCCAGGCTCCGTGCGGCCCTGCGCCGCGGGTCCCCCGGCGAGGT
>JAODMA010000493.1 GCA_025464545.1 Arthrobacter sp.
AGTACCGCACAGAGCGGCGCCGCCAACTATCCGGGACTGGACGACTGGCGGGAACTGCCGGTCTCCCAGCAGCCCAGCTGGCAAGACAAGGACGTCTTTGGCGCCTCCGTCAAGGAACTGTCCGTCCTTCCCCCGCTGGTCTTCGCCGGTGAAGTGGACATCCTGCGCGAACGGCTCGCGGCCGCCGCCCAGGGCAAAGCGTTCCTGCTCCAGGGCGGGGACTGCGCCGAAACGTTTGAAGCCGCAACGGCAGACAAGATCAGTGCCCGGGTCAAGACCATCCTGCAGATGGCCGTAGTCCTCACCTACGGTGCGGCCATGCCGGTCATCAAAATGGGGCGCATGGCCGGCCAGTTTGCGAAGCCGCGCTCCTCCAACGACGAAACCCGCGACGGCGTCACCCTTCCGGCGTACCGCGGCGACATTGTCAACGGCTACGACTTCACCCCGGACTCCCGGGCACATGACGCCAGCCGGATGCTCAAGGCGTACCACACCTCCGCTTCCACCCTGAACCTGATCCGGGCGTTCACCCAGGGCGGTTTCGCTGACCTGCGCCTCGTGCACCAGTGGAACAAGGGCTTCACGGAAAACCCGGCGCACGCACGCTACGAGTCGCTGGCGCGGGACATTGACCGTGCCATCAAGTTCATGGACTCCTGCGGAGCGGATTTTGAGGCGCTCAAGCGAGTGGAGTTCTATGCCAGCCACGAGGCGCTGCTGCTGGACTACGAGCGCGCCCTCACCCGGATTGATTCGCGGACCGGCTTCCCCTACGACACGTCCGCGCATTTCCTGTGGATCGGCGAGCGGACCCGCGAACTGGACAACGCGCACGTCGACTTCCTCTCCCGGGTGCGCAACCCGATCGGTGTGAAGCTGGGCCCGTCCACGAGCGGCGACGACGCCCTGCGCCTGATCGACAAACTGGATCCGGACCGCGAGCCCGGCCGCCTGACCTTCATCACCCGGATGGGGGCGGCCAATATCCGCGAGAAGCTGCCGCGCGTGGTGGAGCGCGTCACCGCCTCCGGCGCCCAGGTCCTCTGGGTCACCGACCCGATGCACGGCAACACGGTTACGTCGCCCAACGGCTACAAAACCCGCAACTTCGACGACGTCATCGACGAGGTGCGCGGCTTCTTCGAGGTCCACCACGCCCTCGGCACCGTTCCGGGCGGACTGCACGTGGAAATGACTGGCGACGACGTGGCCGAGTGCCTCGGCGGGGCCGACCCGGTGGACCAGGAAGCCTTCCTGGACCGCTATGAATCCGTCTGCGACCCGCGCCTGAACCACATGCAGTCGCTGGAGATGGCCTTCCTGGTGGCCGGAGCCCTCTCCAAGCGGTAGGCACCAGCTCCAAGGCAAAAGAAAGCTCCGCCCGGCTGGGTTCCAGCCGGGCGGAGCTCGTTAACTGTTGTACCGGCCTTGGTCAGACCACTCGGAGCGTGACTACCGATCCCTCCGGGGCCATGGTGCCCTTCTCCGGATCCTGTTCCCGGACCGTGCCGAAGAAGCCGCCGTAGATCTCCTCTACGCGGACTTCGAACCCGAGGTCCTCGAGTGCCTTGCGGGCCTCCCTGAGCTGCTTGCCGAAAAAGTCGGGAACTTCAACGAGACGCGGCCCCTTGGAAATCGTGAGCGTCACCGCTCCGCCCCGGGTAAGGTTGCCGGAAGCCGGATCCTGCGCCACCACGGCGCCCTTGGGTACCTTCCGGTCGTTGACCTTTTCGGGGGCGATCACGGCGTTAAGGCCCGCGGCTTCGAGGGCCTCGGCCGCGTCGTCCTGCTCCTGCCCGCGGACATCCGGAACCGGGATGGGCTGCGGGCCCTTGGAGACGGTCAGCTCCACGGGTGTGCCGTGTTTCACGGAGTCGCCGCTGGGCGGGGCCTGGGCCAGGACGATGCCGGCGGCTGCCGACTCGTCGAAGGTCTCAGTAATTCGGCCGAGGGCCATCCCGGCACTGTTGAGTGTTGTCTTGGCCTCGTCCAGGGTCTTTCCGGTCAGCTCCGGCAGCGGGAACAGCTCGGGACCCTTGGAGACAGCCAGGGCCACCGTCTGGAACTTGCGGATGACCTGTCCGGCGTCAGGTTCTGATCCGACGACGAGACCCGGCGAGACGTTGTCGTCGTAGACGTCCTCGGTGGTGGACTGGAAGCCGGCGGTCCGCAGCAGTTGCTGTGCCTCGGCCACCGTCTTGTTGGACAGTTCCGGTATCGTCCCGGGGGACCCCGGACCAATTCCGAAGAACCAGCCGGCGCCGGCGGCGAGCAGCGCGGCTAGAACCAGCAGCAGGATCCACAGCAGCCCCCGGCGGCGGGGATTGCCCGGATGCAGGGTCCGGACGGGGGTGGCCGCCGCGCGCTGGCGGGCCTTCTCCTCATCGCGGTCCAGCTTGCGCTGCACGCGCTTGCTGGCCGGGCCCGCCACTGGGCCCGGACCACCGTCGCCGTAAGAGTGCTCGCTGTAGGCGTCCCCGTCCGGAGCTTCGTCCGGGGCGGACAGCGGGCCGTAGGCCGGGCGCCGGGGAGCCGCGGACATCACCGTGGTGGGGTTGCTCCCGCGGGAGATGACTTCCGTGGGCCGCTGGATCCCGCCGAGCACCTCAGTCCGCGACTGCGGGTCCCCTTCCTCCGCGCGGTCTTCCGGGGAGACGTTCTCGCGGTGGCGCTCGGCGGGCCGGCCGCTGGCGGGCGGAGCCGGCGGGGGAGCCACGGCGGGGAGGGAAGCGTGCGCCGCCGGGGGCTGGATATCGAGTTCAGCGTCGCTCAGGTTAGTCCTGATGTGCCGGAGCTCGGACAGCAGAGTGTTTCCGTCCACGGGCCGTTTGTCCGGATCGTTCGCGGTGCACCACTGCACCAGCTCATCGATTTCTTCGGCCAGGCCGGGCACCAGCGCCGAGGGGGCACCCACGGTCGAGTTGACGTGCTGATAGGCCACCTGGATGGGCACATCGCCGTCGAACGGCTGCCGGCCGGTGATCATCTCGTAGAGCATGATGCCGACGGAGTAGATGTCGCTGCGGGCGTCGGCCTGCCTGCCGAGCACCAGCTCGGGGGAGAGGTAGGCCACCGTTCCAATCAGGGCTCCGGTGCTGGTGGAGGTGGAAATGGCCCGGGCAAGCCCGAAGTCGCCGACCTTGATCCGGCCGTCGTCGGCAATGAGCACGTTTTCGGGTTTGATGTCCCGGTGGATGAGGCCGGCCGCGTGGGCCGCACCGAGACCTTCCACCACAGGGGCGATCATGGCCAGGGCGAGGCGCGGCGGGAGCGCACCCCGTTCCTTGAGAACGTCACGGAGGGTGTGGCCCTTGATGTACTCCATGACGAGGTACGCGATTTGGCCGTCTTCGCCCTGGTCGAGGACGCCGACGACGTGCGGATGGGACAACCGGGCCGCGGCCTTGGCTTCGCGGCCGAGGCGGTCCAGGAACTGGGGGTCTCCGGCCAGATGCGGATGCAGCACCTTGAGGGCCACGTCGCGCTCGAGCCGGCGGTCCGTGGCCAGGTAGACCGTGGACATGCCCCCGCTGGCCAGCCTGGACTGAATCAGGTATCGGCCATCCACCAGGGTGTCAACGAGAGGGTCCGACGTGTATTCCTGCACCTTACGATCCTAATCGCTGCACGGAAACGGGCCCGGATCAACATGAGATCCGGACCCGTATCGTTATCCTTTGCGGCGCCTGGCGGAACGCCTTGGGCCGCTCCGTCTATATCCTGTGGACCGGTCCCGGGACTTAGCCGAAGTTCTGCTGGTGGGCCTTGATGGAGGCCACATACTGCTTGGTGTCTTCGAACATTCCGTTGGTGCTGACCGAGTACTGGCCCTGGTAGTAACCTGCAATCGCGTTGTCCAGATCGCTGCTGCTGCGGACCAACTGGCGGATGATGGCGACGCCGGCGGTGGCGTTATCGTACGGGTCCAGCAGGTTCAGCTGGCGGCCCACGAGGTCGGACGCCCATTCGCCCGAGGACGGAATCACCTGCATGGTGCCAATCGCGTTGGCGGGGGAGACCGCGCGCTGGTCGAAACCGGATTCCTGCAGGGCAAAGGCCAGTGCCAGGGAGACATCCACGCCCATCCGGCGGGCTGTGTCGGCCACGATTGATTTCATCTGCTCTCGGCTGGGGACCGGGGCAGCGTTGAGCAGGGCCTTGTTCTGGTTGGCCGAGCTGACCACAGCTGCCGGGTAGGTGAACCCGAGGAACGTGCTGGGCACCAGCGGCGTCACAGTGGCCGGAGCCGGAGCCGGAGCCGGAGCCGGGGTCTGGCTCGAAGCCGGTGCGATCGATGACCCGCCCGCAAGCACCAGCTTCTGGCCGGGGTAGATGACGGTGCTCATGGTCAGCCGGTTGGCGGAGAGGATGTCCGCGAGCTTGACGCCATTCCGGGCCGCAATTCCCGAGAGGGTGTCGCCCGCCTTGATGGTGTACGAACCGGAAGCGGGCGCGGCCGGGGTTGCCGCCGGTGTCACCGGGGCCGGCGGAGCGGCGGGAGCGGACGGCGACGGGGCCGTGGTGCCGGCTCCGGTCTTGATCTTCTGGCCCGGGTAAATGATGGAGCCAACGTCCAGGCCGTTCCAGCCCAGTACCTCGGAGAGCCGGACGCCGTGACGGGCTGCGATCGCGCCCAGGGTGTCGCCGGCCGTGACCGTGTAGGAACCGCCGGTGGAGGCCGGAGCCGCGGGAGCGGCGGGAGTCGCAGCCGGACCCGCCGGGGCGGGAGCCGCGGTGCCCGCGCCGAGCCGGATTTTCTGGCCGGGGTAGATGATGGAGCCCATGTTCAGGCCGTTCCAGCCAAAGACCTCGGAGAGCTGGACGCCGTGGCGGGCCGCGATCGCGCCCAGGGTGTCGCCGGCCTTCACCGTGTAGGAACTTCCGGTGGACGCCGGCGCGCTTGGCTGGGCCGCGGGAGCCGGCGCGTCCCCGCTGAGCTTGATCTTCTGTCCGGGGTAAATGATGGTGCTGCCCTGCAGGTTGTTGAGCGTCAGGACAGCGTTCGTGTCGAGGCCGAATTTGGCGGCGATTCCGCTGACCGTATCGCCGCGCTCAATTGTGTACTCGGCCGGGGCCGTGACCTGGACCGGCCGCAGGGAAGTGGGGATGGCCGCCGAGACCGAACTGGCCGGAATCATGGCGGATACCAGCGGGGTGGCCGCCTGGGCCTGCGCGCGCATGGCGGCTGCAAGGGTGGCCGGGATGGAGCGGCTGCGGGACTCGGCTGACGCCGGCTCGGCAACCGCCAGGGAGGAAAGGACGACCGCAGGAAGGGCAGCCGTCGTGGCCGCAATCAACGGCAGGCTGTGCCTTGCCTGATGCTTCGGCGAACGGAACGTCGTCATGGGAAAGATCCTCTTCTCAGCGGCGAACGCTGCGGGTCAGGCCGGTGTTACTGGCGTTACCAGTGTGACCAATGTTAATGATGTTGCAAATGTGATCTATGTGAATCTCTCACGAATTGGTGGTTAGCACAAGAAACAGTCAGTCATCATGCAAACAAACACTCCGGGAGTGTCGGGCAGAATGCGATGATTAAAGTAGCCGTGGTCCGCGGTGGCAGCACAAGGGTCCTTTGGCCCTTCCGGCCCTCCCGCGTCCGCAGTGGTCCGGGGCGGGGCGCAAGTGCCGGCCCCGCGACTAGGCGCAGAAGCGTCCGTCATGGCAATCTTGATCCGTGAGTACTGTAGAAAGCCTTGTGGGCGAATGGCTGCCCCTGCCCGATGTTGCCCAGCTTCTGAATGTTTCCATTACGAAGGTCCACGCGCTCCTCGATGAACGTGCCCTTGCGGCCCTGCGGATCGGCGACCGGCGGATTCGTTCGGTGCCCGCGGCATTCATCCAGGACGGCCACGCGGTGGAGAGCCTCAAGGGCACAGTCGTCGTCCTGTCGGATGCAGGGTACTCCGACGAGG
>JAODMA010000010.1 GCA_025464545.1 Arthrobacter sp.
CCCTCGAAGTCCAGTCCGGCACCCCGGCAACGATTTCGGCAGCATCCACCATTGCCATCTCTTACGAGAAGCCGGCCGTTTCCACCTCACCGGCTCCTGTCGTCGAGGTTGCGAAGCCGGTCCTCAGGGTCCAGGACTCCAAGGCCGGCACCCCGGCTGCCGCCGGTACCCAGGCTGCCTCCGGCGCCTCGGCCACAACGCAGGGACTGTCCGTTGCCAGCGGCAACGGCGCAGCGATCGCTGCCGCAGCCTACGCCCAGATCGGCGTGGCGCAGGACTGCACCCGCCTGGCCTCGAACGCACTGGCTGCCGCAGGCATCAACTTCCACGGCTGGCCGGCTGGCTACCTTTCCCTCGGCCGCACCGTGAGCGCCGCTGAGGCGCGCCCGGGCGACCTGGCGTACTACAAGAACGGTGGCGTCGGCATGGCCCACATCGCCGTATACGTCGGCAACGGCATGGCGGTCCACGGCGGCTGGAACGGCGGAACCACCGCGCTGTACAGCGCCAACGTGGGCTCCGGACCGGTCTTCATCCGCGTCGGCGGCTAAGCCACCGGGACAGCACCGCTCTCCAGCATTCAGAGGACCTCCGCCTTGTGGCGGGGGTCCTCCTTGCATTGGCGGCCCTGGTGGTCCGACAGGCACGGACACCCCCGCCAGACAAAAATTCGGTGATCCGCCCCTTGGGTGTTTACTCTTGTGATGTCGATCATAGCCCGACCATGCAGAGGGCAGCCGGCCCTCGTGCCCCTGGCGGGTGCGGCCGTAAAGGGGTTTGCGGATGCGCACTCTTGTTCTGAATGCTGGATATGAACCGCTCGCGGTAGTGACTTTCCGCCGGGCGCTCGTTCTTGTGCTTACCGGAAAGGCCAGTGTGGTGGCCGAAGGCGACGACCCGGTCGTCGGGCCACAAGACATCCTTGGCCGGCCGTCGGTGATACTGCTGCACCGCTACATCCGGCCGCGGTACAACACGATCACGGCGGTCAGCCGGCGGGGCGTGCTTCGCCGCGATGGGCAGCGTTGCGCCTACTGCGGTAAGGCCGCCCACACCATTGACCATGTCCAGCCCAAATCCAGGGGCGGCGCCGATTCGTGGGAAAACCTGGTGGCCGCCTGCCTGAGGTGCAACAACGCCAAGGGCGACCACACTCCCGCCGAAATGGGGTGGAAGCTCGGCTTTTCGCCGGGACCGCCCAAAGGCACCGTCTGGCAGATCAAGGAACTAGAAAAGCCCGCGCCGGACTGGGACCCCTTCCTGCTGCCGGAATCCGCCGCCTGAACACACTGCCCTTCTTCCGACGAGGGACCCTGCGGCCCGGCGAGCCTGCGCCGCGCTAGGCTGGTCCGGTGGAATTTGATGCTGTCATCCTCGCCGGGGGCCGGTCCTCCCGGTTGGGCGGCGCGCCCAAGTCCCGGCTGGTGTCCGGCGGCCGGACCCTCCTCGAACTCTCGCTGCAGGCCGCGCACGGGGCGGGCACGATCGTCGTCGTCGGGCCGGACCCCGGACCGCTTCCGGCGGGCGTGCTGACGTGCCGCGAAGAACCGCCCTTCGCTGGCCCGGCCGCCGCCATCGGCGCCGGACTGGGCGCCCTGGCAGCCCATCGCTCGGCGGGCGGGATGGACCGGCCGACGCCGGCGTTGACCCTCGTGCTGGCCTGTGACATGCCCAGGGTCACCGCCGCCGTCACGGCCCTAAGGGAGGCGCTCGAGACGGGACTGGAGGGCGACGGCGTTCTGGCCGTCTCCGCGGACGGGCGCCGGCAGCCCCTCGCCGGCTTCTATGGCACGGCCGCGCTACAACGCTCAGTTGCGGAAGCCGCGCGGCGGGGCGCACTGGAGAACGCCTCCGTATCCGCCCTTCTTGCTAGTCTTGACGTGCGGGGACTTGGCGTTCCCCCCGGTTCCACCGACGACGTGGACACCTGGGACGATGCCGCCGCTCTGGGGGTATCCGGCCAAGGACCGGACGAACGGTCCGGAGCTCCGCGACTGAACCCGACTTTGGAGGAAAACGGTGAAGAGCCAGGATGAAACACTGGAAGACTGGTGCCGTGCCCTGCTTCAGGCCCTCGAACTGGAAGACGTTGAAATTGACGTCAACGAAGTCCTGGCCCTTGCCGGAGTTGCCGCACATTCCATAGTCCGGCCCGCAGCCCCGCTGACCACTTTCATCGCGGGCTTCGCCGCCGGACTGGCCTCGGGGTCCGGGCAGGCGCCGGACGCCGTGTCGATGCAGGCCGCCATCGGCGTAGCCCGGAAACTCGCCCAGGACTACGCGTCCACCGAAGCCTCCGGGGCATGACGCCCGCGCCCCCTTCCGGCAGCGCGGCTGCCGCCGGAGAGAACTCCGCGCCCGGCGGGAGCCAGGCAGCAGCAGGGGATGAAGAGGGCGCCGCAGGCGCATCGCAGGAGCCGCACCACCACCACCTGGCCCACACCTGGCAGGAGGCCCGGCAACTCGCCTTCGATTGCGGCGCCCCCATTCCCGCCGCGCCCGTCCCGCTCAGGAGCGCCCTGCGGAGAATCCTCGCCGCCGACATCGAAGCGCTGCACGATATCCCGCACTACGCGTCTTCGGCGATGGACGGCTGGGCCGTCAACGGCAGCGGACCCTGGATCCTGGCCGAGCCCGGCCAGCGGCTGGCACCGCACCAGGCGAGCCCGATCGTCACCGGAGGCTTGATCCCGCCCGGGGCCAAGGCCGTTCTCCGTAGTGAGAGCGGCCTCATTGCGCCGGATGAGGACGGCCTGCCGGCACTCAGGACCAGCGGTGCCGCCAAGCCCGGCGAACCGCGTAACGGTGAGCACATCCGCAAAGCCGGGGAGGAAGCATCCGCCGGGGAACTGCTGGTCAAGTCCGGCACCATGCTCAACCCGGCCCATCTGGCCCTGGCGGCCCTGGCCGGCCACGACACGCTGTCCGTCCTGGGCAAGCCAGTAGTCCGGCTCGTGCTCACTGGCTCCGAGGTCGTTCCGGCGGGAATCCCGCAGCCGGGGGAGGTCCGTGACACCTTCGGCCCGCAACTCGCGGGTGTGGTTGAGATGCTCGGCGGGATTTGCAGCGCCGAGGTCAAGATCGGCGACGGCTACAGCGAATGGCTCGCCGCCCTCGAGGACCAGGAACCGGCTGTTCCGGAGCCCGGGCCAGCAGAGGACGGCGGACTGGAAAACCTGCCCGCCGACGTCGTCATCACCACCGGGGGCACCGGCCGCTCCGGCACCGACCACTTGCGGCGCGCCGTTGCCGAACTCGGCGGGCGGCTGCTGATCGACGGCATCGCGATGCGGCCGGGCCACCCCGCCGTTCTGGCCGAACTGCCCGACGGCCGCTTCATCATCGGCCTGCCCGGAAATCCGCTGGCGGCCATGATGGCTCTTTCGACCCTGGCGGGACCGCTCCTGGCCGCCCTCGGGCACGGGACAATGCCACCCGTCGTGGAGGTGCCGTGCGGTTCGACGATCGAACCGGACCCGGGCCGGACCAGATTGATGCCCTTCCGGCTGCTGTACGGGATGGCATCGCCGGCCCAACACGCCGGACCGGGAATGATGCGGGGGCTGGCCGCCGCCGATGGCGTGCTGGTCGTGCCGCCGCATGGCGTCCAGTTGGGGGAGCTGGTCCCCGCCTTCGCCCTCCCGTGGGGCCCCCCGGTCGCGGAACCGGGCGCCACCGCGTCGAAGGCCAAGACCTCGCCCAAGCGTCCGGCCCGGAAGCCGGCCGGAACCGGCGGCCCGGTTGACTGGAGCGCCCTGTTTGACTAAAGCCCCGCGCGTCGACCGGCGCTGCAGGCTTGCGCTGGCCACCCCGGCCGGTGCTTGCGATGATGGTTGCATGTTGTTAAGGAGTTTTTGATGGGTCGCGTCACGCAGCGCCGCAAGGTGCACAAATTTGTCCTGGACGGCTCGCCGCAGGCGCTCGAGTTCCCGGTCCGGCACCGGGAGGACGTTCTCGCCGTGGAGGAACCGCTGGAGATCCGGCTCGGCGAGCTCTCCTACTCCGTCACCATGCGGACGCCCGGAAACGACTTCGACCTGGTTGCCGGCTTCCTCGTCTCCGAGGGTGTGATCTGGAGCCCTGAGCAGCTGGTCTCCCTCCGGTTCTGCGCGGGGGAGGACGAAAACGGAGTCCAGACCTTCAATGTCGTGGAGGCGCAGCTTCGCCCCGACGTGGCGCGGCCGGACACCGGACGGAACGTCTACACCTCCAGTTCCTGCGGCATCTGCGGCACGGATTCCATCGAGGCCGTCCACAAGTCCTCGCACTTCAGTCCTGCTGCTGACCCGCTCACCGTCCCCGTGGGGGTCCTCGCGTCCTTGCCCGACGCGCTCCGGGAAGCCCAGGCGGTGTTCGACGTTACCGGCGGCGTGCACGCGGCGGGGCTGTTCCGGATTGCCGAAGACGGCTCCCCGGAGCTGCTGTGCCTGCGCGAGGACGTCGGCCGCCACAATGCCGTAGACAAGGTTGTCGGCTGGGCCTTCCGCGAGGGTCTGCTGCCCCTGCGGGGCACCGTGCTCCAGGTCTCGGGCAGGGCCTCCTTCGAACTCGTCCAGAAGGCATCCCTGGCCGGGATCCCCGTGCTCGCGGCCGTCAGCGCGCCTTCCAGCCTTGCCGTCGAACTTGCCGAGGCCAGCGGCATGACGCTCGCCGGGTTCAGCCGCCGCACCAGCCTGAATGTGTACGCTGGCCGCGGCCGGATCTCCGTGCCGGCGCCGGTGATTTAGGCGCCGCCTTGGCTGAACCCCGACGCGCGAAGTAAGTTTTAGCCATCGATTGGATTCAATCGGGTCTATTCATTCCGGCGCTAAGAGGAACACATTGCACGACGACCGCCGTCTCACGGAAGTCCGGCTGGACCGCTTTCTGCGCGAACGCATCGTCCCCGCGGTTTACCCCCGCAGTATCCCGCTCGCGTTGAGCAGCTGGCAGGTCCCCGGCGAACCAGTCCCGGTGCTGGAGGCCCTCCGGCAGGACTTCGTCCCCCAGGAACACGGCGCGGCCTGGGGCCGGCCCTGGAGCACTACCTGGCTGCGGCTGCAGGGTGAAGTGCCGGACTCCTGGGGAACCGGTCCGGACACCGCGGTGGAAATCGTCGTGGACCTGGGGTTCAGCGGCGACCTTCCGGGCTTCCAGTGCGAAGGCATCGCCTGGCGGCCCGATGGCACCATCATCAAGGCGATCTCGCCGCGGAACCAGTACATCCCGCTGAAGCTCCTCGGCAGCGGAATGTCCGTGGATTTCTACGTCGAAGCCGCGGCAAACCCGGACCTGTCGCAGGGATGGACGTTTGCGGCCACCCCCTATGGTGACAAGGCGACCGCGGGCAACGAGCCGAAATACCGGTTGGGGCAGATCTTCATTGCCGAGCTGAACCAGAGCGTCTGGGAGCTGCAACAGGACATCTGGACGCTCAGCGGGCTCATGCACGAGCTGCCGATGGAACTGCCGCGCCGGCACGAAATCCTGCGGGCGCTCGAACGCATGCTGGACGTGATGGATCCCGACGACGTCCCGGGAACCGCCGCCGCCGGCCGGGCCGCGCTCGCGGGGGTCCTGGCCCCGCCTGCCTACGCCTCGGCGCACCGGCTGCTCGCCACCGGACATGCGCACATCGACTCCGCCTGGCTGTGGCCGGTGCGGGAGACCATCCGCAAGTGTGCCCGGACGTTCTCCAACGTGGTCGCCCTCATGGACGAGGATCCCGAGTTCATATTCTCCTGCTCCTCGGCCCAGCAGCTGGCCTGGATCAAGGAATACTACCCGGAGCTGTTTGGGCGCATTAGGGAGAAGGTCAAGTCCGGCCAGTTCGTTCCCGTGGGCGGCATGTGGGTCGAGTCGGACACCAACATGCCAGGCGGTGAGGCCATGGCCCGCCAGTTCCTGGAAGGTAAGAGCTTCTTCCTGGAGGAGTTCGGCGTGGAGTGCCGGGAAGCATGGCTACCGGATACCTTCGGCTATTCCGGAGCCCTCCCGCAGATCGTCAAGGCTGCCGGCAGCAAGTGGTTCCTGACCCAGAAGATCTCCTGGAACCAGGCCAACCGGATGCCGCACCACACCTTCAACTGGGAGGGCATCGACGGCACCCGGCTGTTCACCCACTTCCCGCCGGTGGACAGCTACAGCTCCGAGCTCAGCGGCCGCGAGCTGGCCCACGCGGAGCGGAACTACCGCGACCACGGCCGCGGCACCATCTCGCTGGTCCCCTTCGGCTACGGGGACGGAGGCGGCGGACCAACCCGCGAGATGCTGGCGGCCGCGCGCCGCACGGCGGACCTGGAGGGATCCCCCAAGGTGCAGCTCGGCTCGGCGGCCAGCTTCTTCGCCCGGGCCCAGGCCGAGTACGATCCGCTCCCCGTCTGGGTGGGGGAACTGTACCTGGAACTCCACCGCGGAACCTACACGAGCCAGGCCAACACCAAACTTGGCAACCGGCGCAGCGAACACCTGCTGCGGGAAGCGGAACTCTGGTGTGCTACCGCCGCGGTCCGCACCGGTTACCGCTACCCGGCGGCGGAGCTCAAACGCCTCTGGCGGCTGGTCCTGCTGCAGCAATTCCATGACATCCTGCCGGGCAGCGCCATCGCCTGGGTCCATCAGGACGCCGAACGCAACTACGCCGCCGTCAGTAAGCAGCTCGAGGCGATCATCGCCGGTGCGGCCACGGCGGTGCTCGGCACGGGCGGAGGGGACTTCCTGCTCAACGCGGCGCCGCACGAGCGGCACGGCGTGCCTGCGCTGGCTGCAGCCGAACCGGTCCGCGCGGAGCAGCCGGTACAGGTGACCGAAGCCGAGGGCGGCTACATTCTGGACAACGGGGTGATCCGGGCCGTTATCAACTCTGACGGGTTGCTGGCGTCCCTGATGGACTACGTCAGCGGGCGGGAGGCGATCGCACCGGGGCAGTTCGGGAACCTCTTGGAGCTCCACCGGGACACGCCCAACCAATGGGACGCCTGGGACATCGACGCCTTCTACCGCCGCAACGCCGTCGCGCTGACGGCGGCGCGATCGGTGACGCTGGAGCGCGACCCCGGAGGGGAAAGCCCGAACGCCGCCGTGGTGGTAGAGCGGGTGGCCGGATCCTCACCGGTGACCCAGCGGATTTCGCTGGGCGCGGGCGCCGATTCGCTATCGATTACCACGGTGGTGGACTGGCAGGAAAGGGAGAAACTGCTCAAGCTCGGCTTTGCCCTCGACGTCCGTGCGGCCCGATCGGCCGCCGAGACGCAGTTCGGGCATGTTTTCCGCGACACCCACGTCAACACCTCTTGGGAAGCGGCCAAGTTCGAGATCTGTGCGCACCGCTGGATCCACGTGGGCGAACCCGGCTACGGCGTCGCCATCTCCAACGCCT
>JAODMA010000011.1 GCA_025464545.1 Arthrobacter sp.
GGAACAGGCGCCGAAGGGGTTGTTGAACGAGAAGGAACGTGGTTCGATCTCATCGATCGCGAGCGGGTGCTCGTTGGGGCATGCGAGGTGCTCGGAGAACGCCCTGACGCGTTCCGCGTCATCGGCGTCGAGGTCGACGAATTCGGCGAGGACGCGGCCCTCGGCCAGCCCGAGGGCGGTCTCCACCGAGTCGGTGAGGCGCTGGCTGATGCCTTCCTTGACCACCAGCCGGTCCACCACCACTTCGATGGTGTGCTTGAACTGCTTGCCCATCTTGGGCGGATCACTGAGCTGGATGAGCTTGTCGTCCACCCGGGCCCGCGAGTAGCCCTTGGCCGTCAGTTCCTTGAACAGTTCAACGAATTCGCCCTTGCGTCCGCGGACGACCGGCGCCAGGACCTGGAAGCGGGTGCCCTCCGGGAGCTCCAGCAGCTGGTCCACGATCTGCTGCGGGGTCTGTTTGGTCACCGGCTCCCCGCAGTCGGGGCAGTGCGGGCGGCCGACACGTGCCCACAGCAGGCGCATGTAGTCATAGATCTCGGTGATGGTGCCGACGGTCGAGCGGGGGTTCTTGCTCGTGGATTTCTGGTCGATCGACACCGCCGGCGAGAGGCCTTCGATGAAGTCGACGTCGGGCTTGTCCACCTGGCCGAGGAACTGACGGGCGTAGGCGGAGAGCGACTCGACGTAGCGGCGCTGGCCCTCGGCGAAGATGGTGTCGAAGGCGAGGGAAGACTTGCCCGAGCCGGACAGGCCGGTGAAGACGATCATGGAGTCCCGCGGCAGGTCAAGGTCCACGTTCCGGAGGTTGTGTTCGCGGGCGCCCTTGACCACCAGGCGGGACATGTCCGGACGCTTTACCTCGGGACGGGAGTCGATGGCGCGGCCCGGTTTTGGCGTGCTCATCGGAACGGAGCTCATCGGAACGGTACTCATCGGGGCGGGCTTGTCATCAACGGCTGGATCTTCAGCTACGGCTTTAGGCACGCTACCAATGCTAATCGAAAACTTCTTCGAACATATATTCCCCGCTGTGTCCCAGCCCGGCAAATGCCGCGGGGTGTGTTACGGGGCCGTCAATCCCGGTCGTAGGCGGCGGCAAGCAACTGGACGGCCTCCGCGAAGCTGGCGCCTTGGGCCCTGGCCGCCGCCGCGAAGTCCGCAGCGGCCGCCGACAGCGAACTCCAGGCTTCATCCCGGGCGCAGACGACGGTGCCGTTACGGCCCCGGGTCGCGACGATGCCGGCCGCTTCCAGTTCCTTGTAGGCGCGGGCCACGGTGTGCGGTGCGACGCCCAGTTCGGCGGCAAGATTGCGGACCGCCGGCAGCCGGGTCCCCGGGGCCAGAGTGCCGTTGTCCGCCCGCTCGATGATGTTGAGCCGGAGCTGTTCGAACAGCGGGACCGAGCTGGCCTGGTTTGGTTTCCAGAGGCCGGGAAACCGGCCGGCAACATTCTCGGTGGGGTTCACTGTTCCGGCCTCCGGAGGTCCGGGCGCTGTTCGCGGCGGGCGAACTGCGCTTCAAAGAGATCCGTGTAAAGCCCGCCCCGCGCCATCAACTGGTGATGGCGGCCGTGTTCAACAATCCGTCCTTGGTCCATGACGAGAATTAGATCAGCGTCCCGGACGGTGGACAAGCGGTGGGCAATCACGAAGCTCGTCCGGCCGTGCCGCAGACGCTGCATCGCCTGGCGGATCTGCACCTCGGTGCGGCTGTCCACGGAGCTGGTTGCCTCGTCCAGCACCAGGATGCTGCGCCCCGCCAGGTGTGCCCTCGCGATCGAGACGAGCTGGCGCTGCCCGCGGCTGAGGGAGCCGCCGTCGTTGCCGAGCATGGTGCCGTATCCGTCCGGGAGCGACCGGACGAACTGGTCCACGTGGCTGGCCCGCGCCGCGGCGAGGATCTCTGACTCGCTGGCGCCGGGCCGGCCGTACTCGATGTTCTCCCGGATGGTGCCGGTGAAGAGCCACGCGTCCTGCAGCACGGTGCCGACGGCGGAGCGCAGTTCATCGTGGGGCAGGCCTGCAATATCGGTGCCGTCGAGCGTGATCCGTCCGGAGTCCAGTTCGTAGAACCGCATGAGCAGGTTCACCACGGTCGTCTTGCCGGCCCCGGTGTGACCCACGATCGCGACGGTCTGCCCCGGCTCCACGGTGAAGGAGAGATCCTGGACTGCGGGTGAACCCTGGCGGTAGCTGAAGCCGACCTGCTCGAAGACGATCCGCCCCTTGGCTCCCGGTGTCCCGCGGTCCGGCAGCGGTCCGGCGTCCCGCAGCGTCCCGCGGTCCGGCCGCGCAGCCGCAGGTCCCGGCACAGGCAGCGGTCCGGCGTTCGGCAGCGCTCCGGCCGTGACCTCCGGGGAGTCCAGCAGGGCAAAGACCCGCTCGGCCGAGGCCAGGCAGGACTGCAGAAGGTTCAGCATTCCGCCGATTTGGCCCATCGGCTGGCTGAAAAGCCGGCTGAACTGGATGAAGGCCTGCAGACCCCCGATCGTCATGGCACCGGCCGTGACCTGGAGGGCACCGACGACGGCGACCGCGACGTAGTTGAGGTTGGAGACGAAAACCATCAACGGCTGCACCACCCCCGAAACGTACTGGGCGCGGGCGCTGGCCCGGCTGAGTCTCCTGTTGCTCGCGCTGAATGCGGCCGCCACGGCTTCCTGCCGCCCGAACGCCTTGATGACGTCATGCCCGGTGAAGACTTCCTCCAACTGCGCATGCAGCTCCCCGGTGCTCCCCCACTGTTCGGTGACATGGGCTTGCGTCTTCCGGGCCACCAGGACCGTGATCAGGGCGGAGACCGGGACGGAGACCAGGGCGATCACCGCGAGGGCAGGTGAGATCAACAGCATCATCACGAGTGCGGCGGAGAGCATCAGCAGGGACATGATCAGCTGGTTCAGTAACTGGTTCAGGGCCTGGGAGATGTTGTCGACGTCGTCGGTGGCCCGGCTCAGGACCTCGCCCCGGTGCTGGTCCTCGAAGTGGCCGGACGTCAGAACGTGCAGTTTCTCCTCGACGGAGGAGCGCAGACCGTAGCTCAGGCGCTGCACGGCAGTGGCGGTCAGGGCTCCCTGAATCCAGCTGAAGACCGAGGCCCCCAGGTACATAAGGGAGATGGCGCTCAGCAGCCGCGCCAGTTTCGCCCCGTTGAAGGTTTCTCCCAGGACGCTGTCAGCCACGACGTCGGTGGCGTCTCCCAGATACTTGGGAGCCGCGACGTTGAGGATGACGAACGCGCAGGTGGCCACGATGACGCCTGCCATCCGCCACCTGGAGGGCCGGAGCAAACCGAGGAGCCGGCGGCCGGTGTCGCGCCGGGATCCGGAGCCGGCCCGGCGCGGCACCGGCGCAGGCTGCCCCGATACGCGGTGGTGGGCCGGCGGGGAATCGTTCTGCGGGACCGCGGCCGCGCCGGCCAGAACCTCGTCGTCGAGGCCGGGTTTGCGGATCACGGAGTCTCCTCCAGTACCAGCTGGGAGGCTGCGATCTCCCGGTAACTCGGTGAGGACTCCATCAGCTCCTGGTGGGTGCCCTGCGCCACCAGGCGGCCGTTTTCCAGCACCAGGATCAGCCCGGCGTCCACGATCGTGGCCACACGCTCCGCGACGACCAGCACCGTGGCGGCTCGCAGCAGTGGTTCCATGGCCCTCCGCAACCGGTAGTCGGTGCCGTAGTCAAGGGCAGAGAAACTGTCATCGAACAGGTAGACGGGGGCGCGCCGCAGCAGCGCCCGGGCGATGCAGAGCCGCTGCCGCTGGCCGCCGGAGAAGTTGGAGCCACCTTGGCTGACCGGGGATTGCAGTCCCTGCGGCAACCGGCGGACGAAGCCGGCGGCCTGGGCCGTGGTGAGCACGTCCCAGAGTTCCTGGTCGGTGGCCTCCGGCGATCCCATTCTCAGGTTGTCGGCGAGCGTCCCGGAAAACAGGTAGGAGTGTTGCGGCACCACCGCGATGAGGCTCCGGAGCGTTGCGAGCTGCAGGTCCCGGACCTCGCAGCCGCCGATCGTGATCTGCCCCGCGGTGGTGCCGAGGAAGCGTGGCAGCAGGTTCAGCAGCGTGCTCTTGCCGCTGCCGGTGGCGCCGATGATTGCCGTCGTCGTGCCGGGCAGTGCCCTGAAGCTGAGGCTCTCGAGTACCGGCGCCTCGGCGCCGGGGTAGGCGAAGGAGACGTCCCGGAACTCCACGGTGCCGTCTTCAGGGCGGGATTCCGCCGGGACGGGACCGTCCGCGATGGCCGGTTCTGTTTCCAGGACCGCCCGGATGCGTTCCGCGCAGGCCGCCGCCCGCGGGGCGGTCATGAACACATACATGGCCATCATGATCGCGATCAGAATCTGCAGGATGTAGGCGATGAACGCCGTCAGGGCGCCCAGTTTCATCTCGCCGGACTGGATCCGGTGTCCGCCGAACCAGACGACGGCGACGGAGGACAGATTGACCACCAGCATGATCATCGGCATCATGCCGCCGACGAGCAGGGCCGAATGCAAGTTGTTCCGGGTGAGTTCCCTGTTGGCGCCGTCGAACCGGCGAATCTCATGGCCCTGCCGGACGAAGCCGCGGATGACGTTGGCGCCGATGATCTGCTCGCGCCGCACCCGGCTGATCCGGTCGATCAGCTCCTGGCCCTCCCGGTAGAGGGGAACGAGGCGCCGCACGATCATGACCATGATGACGGCGAGCACCGGGACGACGGCGACGACGATGCCTGACAGTGCCAGGTC
>JAODMA010000013.1 GCA_025464545.1 Arthrobacter sp.
TGCTGCCGCTGGGGGACCTGACTGTCCATTGGACGGCCGGGTCAGAGATGTGGAGCAGCGAGAACCTGAGTGAAGAATACGAGGAACAGCCTTGAGCAACACGCCTTTCAAGCCGGTGCGGAACGAGCCGCCACAGTTCGGGGCCGAGGACGACGGTCCGGACCTCGCCAGCCTGCCCGGCGGCGCCCGGGCGGCGCTGGAGGCGGTGCTGATGGTGATCGACGAACCAGCCACTGCCGCCGGGCTGGCGGCGGGACTGAATCTGACGGTCGACGTCGTCGAAGGGCTGCTCGCGGACCTGCAGCGGGAGTATAACGGCAATAATGTTAATGCCCCGGATGTGGACGACGCCAGCCCTAGCAGCAACAGGAACGGCTTCAGCTCCACCCCCCGGGGTTTTGAATTGCGGAATATCGCCGGAGGCTGGCGGATCTACTCCAGAGCTGAATTCGCTGACATCGTCGGCGGGTTCGTGTTGGAAGGACAGACAGCCAGGCTGACGCAGGCGGCGCTCGAAACGCTCGCCGTCATCGCTTACCGCCAGCCCGTATCAAGGGCGCGGGTGTCTGCAATTCGAGGAGTCAATGTTGACTCTGTCGTGCGGACGCTGACGCAGCGGGGGCTGATTGAGGATTCGGGAACAGATCCCGAGTCCGGAGCCATCCTGTACCGCACGACGCCGTATTTCCTGGAACGCATGGGAATCGGCTCAGTGGCGGAATTACCGCAGCTTTCACCCCATCTTCCGGGGCTCGAAGGTATCGAAGAGTTCTACGACGCAGCAAGAATGTAGGCAGGAACACTGCCTGCGCACAAGTATCCATAAGGGCAGAAGCATTTTGCCCGAGCGGGCGGGCCTTGTCGGGAGACAAGCCGCGCCGGTCAACACAATGAAGGACGGGTCATGACACAGGCGGGACGCCAGGGTTCACCACGTAGCGGTTCGGGACGCAGCAGTGCTGGAAATAACAGTGCTGGAAAAAACAGTGCCGGACAAAATTCAGCGCCTGGCTTCGGCCGCGGCGCACAGGGCGCCGGGCGCCCTGCACAAGGCGGCGCTGGCCGCAATTCCCAGGGCGGCGCTGGCCGCACCGGGGGAGCCGGCTTCAAGGGCGGGGGAGACCGCCCCTTTAAGCACCCGAAGCCTCGCGAAGAGGCTTTCGTCGATCCGGATCTCCAGGGTCCGGGTGGCGCACCCGCGGACCGCCCGGCTTCCGGAGACCGGAAGCCCAGCGGGTTCTCCGGCAAGGCAGCCGGCCGGAAGCCCGGCGCCCGGAAGCCCGGCTTCGGCAAGGATCCCGGCACCCCCGGGGCGCTCAAGCCCAAGCCCCGCACCGGCGCACCGAAGACCGCCGGCGCCCGCGCTTTTGGCAGCGAACGCTTTGGCCAGAACCTCGGTCCTGTGCGCCGGCCGGCGCGCAAGCGCGGACCCCGCGCCGAGGTGCCCCAGTCGGAACTGCACGACCAGGACGGCATCCGGCTGCAGAAGGTCATGGCTTCCGCCGGCGTCGCCTCGCGGCGCGTCTGCGAGGAAATGATCGCCGAAGGCCGCGTGGAGGTTGACGGCCAGGTCGTCACCGAGCTCGGCGTGCGCGTCGACCCGAAGACCGCCGTGATCCATGTCGACGGCCTCCGCATCCAGCTGGACGAGAACATGGTCTACATGGTCTTCAACAAGCCCAAGGGTGTCGTCTCCACCATGGAAGACCCGGACGGCCGTCCCTGCATCAGTGACTTCGTCCGCAAATACCACGGCGAACGGCTCTTCCATGTGGGCCGGCTCGACGTCGCCACCGAGGGCCTGCTGCTGCTGACGAACGACGGCGAACTCGCCAACCGCCTCACGCACCCCTCCTACGAAGTGCCGAAGACCTATCTCGTGCAGGTCCGTGGGCCGTTCCCACAGGGCATCGGCGCCGAGCTCAAGGCCGGTGTGGAACTTGAGGACGGCATCGCCTCGGTGGACTCCTTCAAGCTCGTCGACTCGACTCCGGGCCACGTGCTGATCGAAGTGGTCCTGCACTCGGGCAAGAATCGGATCGTCCGGCGCCTCTTCGACGCCGTGGGCTTCCCGGTCCTGCGCCTGGTCCGCGTCAAGGTCGGGCCCATCGGCCTGGGAGACCAGCGCCAGGGCAGCATCCGCAACCTCGGCAAGCAGGAAGTCGGTCACCTGCTGGCATCCGTAGGGCTGTAAGGAATGTCCGCCTTCCGCACCCACGGCCGCGGCCACCTGAACGGCCCGGTCGTGGTCGTTGGGACCGGGCTCCTGGGCACCAGCATCGGGCTGGGGCTGCGGGGCCGCGGTGTGTCCGTGTTCCTCTCCGACCCCTCGCCCACCAACCAGGCCGTCGCCGTCGACATCGGCGCCGGCCTGCCGTTGGCGCGCCTGGAAGCAGAACACCCTGAGCTCGTGGTGGTTGCCGCTCCGCCGGATGTCACCGCGGACGTCGTGGCCCAGGCCCTCAAGGACTACCCGGACGCAACCGTCGTCGACATCGCCAGCGTCAAGGCGGACATCCAGGCAGAGCTCCGCGGCCGGGGGGCGGACCTCGGCCGTTATGTCGGGTCCCACCCGATGGCCGGCCGGGAGAAGTCCGGCCCGGTGGCCGCCCGCGGCGAGCTGTTCACCTCCATGCCTTGGGTACTGTGCCCCTCGGCGGAATCCTCTCCCGGGGCGCTGCAGACTGCGCGCGCCCTCGCGACGGACCTTGGCGCCGTCGTGTCCGAATTCTCCGCCGAAGAACATGACGAGGCCGTGGCTCTCGTTTCACATCTGCCCCAGATCATGTCCTCGCTCGTGGCGAGCCGGTTGCAGGGCACGCCCCTGCACGCGCTGTCCCTCTCCGGAAACGGCCTGCGGGACGTAACCCGCATCGCCGCCAGCGATCCGACCCTCTGGGTCCAGATTCTCGGTGCGAACGCGGACAAACTCGTCGGGATCCTGCACGGGGTCCGCGAAGACCTGAACCGCCTGATCGGCACGCTGGAGAACCCGACCGCCCCCGGCGCCCGGCTCGACCTGGCCCAGCTGATCAGCGAAGGCAACGCCGGGCAGT
>JAODMA010000034.1 GCA_025464545.1 Arthrobacter sp.
AGATCGGCCGCGCAGCAGTTCCCTCCGGAGCCTCCACCGGCGAGCACGAGGCCGTCGAGCTCCGCGACGGCGACAAGGGCCGTTACCTCGGCAAGGGCGTCCAGAAGGCTGTCGACGCCGTCATTGACCAGATCGCCCCTGCCCTGATCGGCTTCGACGCCACCGACCAGCGCAGCATCGACCAGTCCATGATCGACCTGGACGGCACCGCCAACAAGAGCAAGCTCGGCGCCAACGCCATTCTGGGCGTCTCCCTGGCTGTCGCCAACGCTGCCGCCGCGTCCGCTGACCTGCCGCTCTACAAGTACCTGGGCGGCCCGAACGCCCATGTCCTGCCGGTTCCGCTGATGAACATCCTCAACGGCGGCTCACACGCCGATTCCGACGTCGACATCCAGGAGTTCATGGTTGTCCCGCTCGGCGCCGAGACCTTCTCCGAAGGCCTGCGCTGGGGCGTTGAGGTCTACCACGCCCTCAAGGCCGTGCTGCAGGAAAAGGGCCTCTCCACCGGCCTCGGCGACGAGGGCGGCTTCGCGCCGAACCTTCCGTCCAACCGTGCGGCCCTGGACCTGATCCAGGAAGCCATCAAGAACGCCGGCTACACACCGGGCAAGGACATCGCCCTGGCCCTCGACGTAGCGTCGTCGGAGTTCTTCACCGACGGTGCTTACCAGTTCGAAGGCAAGGCCCTCAGCTCTGCCGAGATGAGCGCCTACTACGCCGAACTCGTCGCCGACTACCCGCTGGTCTCGATTGAAGACCCGCTGGATGAGAACGACTGGGACGGCTGGAAGGCCCTCACCGACGCCATCGGCGACAAGGTCCAGATCGTCGGAGACGACCTCTTCGTGACCAACCCCGAGCGCCTGCAGACCGGCATCGACTCGCGCACCGCCAACTCTCTGCTGGTCAAGGTCAACCAGATCGGTTCACTGACCGAGACCCTCGACGCCGTGTCCCTCGCCCAGCGCGCCGGTTACACGACCATCACCTCGCACCGCTCCGGCGAAACCGAGGACACCACCATTGCTGACATCTCCGTTGCCACCAACGCGGGCCAGATCAAGACCGGTGCCCCGGCGCGCTCCGAGCGCGTGGCCAAGTACAACCAGCTGCTGCGCATCGAGGAAGAACTCGACGACGCTGCACGCTACGCCGGCCGCAGCGCCTTCCCGCGTTTCAACGGCTAGTAGCACCGAAAACCACGAACCGGTGGCTATGGTTGAAAGACCATGGCCGCCGGTTCTGTTTTTGGCACCCTAGTCGGTGCCGGTTGGTGCCGCCCGCCCCGGCCACGGATGTCAGTACAGAGCAGCAAGCCAGCCCAGCAAGGACCGGGCATTACAGGAGTGACATGGCTACCCGCCGCCCCAAGGTTCCCCGGGCCACGCCTGCGGCCCCGAAGTCCCCGGACACGGGCGACGGTGGCGACGTCATCCAGGCCGACTTCGGTGGCCGGCCGGCTCAGGCCCACGCCGGGGCCCCGGCCTCCGGTTCCCGCCACGACAGTCCCCGGCAGGACGCCGGCAGGGCCACTCCCGGGAAAGCCGCGCCGCAGTCTTCCCCGGCCCGTACCGCCACCGCTCCAAACAGGGACGCCAAGTCCAGCGGAACCAGGAGCGCCGGAACGCAGGCCAGCGCGCCCAAGGCAAGCGGTGTCCGGACGAAGGCTGCCCGGGCGAGCGGCGCCGCGAAGGCCCCCGCCGAGGCCGAGGAGGCCCCGGTCCCGGCCAAAGCGTTCTCCGGACGCATGCTGGCGTTGTCGGTGGTCATGATTGCCATCACCATCATGCTGGCGCCAACCGTCAAGATCTTCTTCGAAAAACGCGCCGAAATTTCCGCACTGCAGGCGGATATCTCCGAGAAGCAGTCCCAGCAGAACGACCTCAGGCGGCAGGTCTCCCGCTGGCAGGATCCCAGCTATGTTAAGCAGCAGGCCCGCGACCGGATTAACATGGTTATGCCCGGAGAGACGGGCTACTGGGTCTTCGGCAGTGATCTTCCTGCCGGCGAGACCGGTGGCGCGGCCGGAGCAGCAACATCACAAGACCCGGCCAAGCTGCCATGGGTGGACACCCTCTGGGAATCCATCCGGCGTTCGGCAACAGACTAAAGCGGCGCCCGCCGCCGGCCGATCCCGACGGACAGGCTGAACAGGGCAGGAAAGGTGCCGCGCCAGTGGACGAGAACCGAGTGGACGAGAGCCCTAAGGCAGGGAACCCGGCGGCAGCGACGGCAGATGCCGCCAGTGCGGCAGGTACATTTCAGGACTCCCGCCTGCCCTCACCGCAGGACCTTGAGGTCCTGAGCCGGCAGCTCGGCCGCCCGGTCCGTGACGTCGTCGAAATCCCGGCCCGCTGCGTGTGCGGCAACCCGCTCGTCGCCGCAACGTCGCCGCGGCTCAGCAACGGCACGCCGTTCCCCACCACCTTCTACCTGACGCACCCGGTCATCACCTCCGCCGTTTCGCGGCTTGAGGCCGCCGGGCTAATGAACGAGATGAACGAGCGGCTGGGCTCCGATGAGGTCCTGGCCGACGGCTACCGCGCCGCCCACGAGGCGTATCTGGCCTCCCGGGCCGAGATCGGCGTCCGGTCCGGCATCGGAGCGGTGCCCGAGATCGATGGCATTTCCGCCGGCGGGATGCCTGCCCGCGTCAAATGCCTGCACGTGCTGGTGGGACACTCCCTGGCCGCAGGGCCCGGGGTGAATCCGCTCGGCGACGAGGCGATCGCCGCGATTGCGGAATGGTGGAGCAGCGGCCGCTGCTACTGCGACGGCGCCTGGGACACCGGTGGCGAAGTCCCCTCCCAGGACCTCAGCAGGCACGGACCGCAAGGCCTTCCCGAGATCGTGGGTCGGCCGGCCCCGGTCCGCCCGGCACGCACCACCCCCACCCAAAACCCGGAGACCGGCCAGTGACCCGCGTCGCCGCTGTCGACTGCGGGACCAACTCAATCCGTTTGCTCATCGCCGATATCCACTCAGCCGGATCCGGGGGCGGAACCCCCGGGCTCACCGACATCGTGCGCGAAATGCGCGTCGTCCGCCTCGGCCAGGGTGTCGACGCCACCGGCGAATTCGCCCAGGAAGCCCTCGACCGCACTTTCGCCGCCACCCGGGAGTACGCCGGACTGATCCGCCACCACGGTGCCGAGAAGATCCGTTTCGTCGCGACCTCGGCCACCCGCGACGCGGGGAACCGGCAGGTCTTCATCGACGGGATCCGCGAACTCCTCGGCGTCGAACCCGAGGTGATCACCGGCGACGAAGAAGCCGCCCTGTCCTTCGCCGGTGCCAGCAGCGTCCTGCCCTCCCGTGGCCCGGACCCTGTGCTGGTCGTGGATCTCGGCGGCGGCAGCACTGAGTTCGTGCTGGGGAATGCCGACGGTGTGATCGCCGCGAAGTCCGTCGACATCGGCTGCGTCCGGATGACGGAACGCCACCTCCGCAACGACCCGCCGACGGCGGAGCAGATCGCCGCGGCGGAAGCCGACATCGACGCCGCCATCAGCGAGGCCGCCCAGGCCGTACCGCTGGAGCGCAGCACCGTCGTCGTCGGGGTGGCGGGTTCCGTCACCACCATCACCGCCCATGCGCTGGGCCTTCCGGAGTACTCCCCGGCGGCGATCCATGGAGCCGAACTCAGCCTGGAGAAGGTCCGCCGCGCCTGCACCGAGCTCCTGGAAATGACGCGGGCAGAGCGGGCCGCCCTGCCGTACATGCACCCCGGCCGGGTAGACGTGATCGGTGCCGGCGGACTCGTCTGGCGCCGCGTCCTGGAGCGCGTGGCAGAAGCCACCGAGGGCCGGATCACCACTGCCGTCAGCAGCGAGCACGATATTCTGGACGGCATTGCCCTCAGCATCAGCTAATCCGGGCAACCGCCGGCGGCAGCATCGTCGGACAGACCCCGCTCCTCCTGCCGCAGCCCTCCTGGAACTGTGGTGCCACCGCTGGACCGCCGATAGGACCCGAATGACCAGAGCAACAGCCCGGCCCGGCCGGACCGCCTCCGCGTTGATGGCCTTGGCGCTGACGGCCGGAATCCTGCCGGCGACGCTGGCGGCGGCACCTGCCGCGCACGCGGATTCCTGGCGCGACAAGGAGTACTGGCTCGCAGAGTCGGGAATCACCAAGGCCTGGGAAGTCTCCAAGGGCGCCAACGTCAAGATCGCCGTGATCGACAGCGGCGTGGACGGCACCCACCCGGACCTGGCCGGAGTGCTGTCCGGGGGAACGGATGTATCCGGCGCCGGGAACCCGGACGGGCGGGCAAGCATCGGCGCCAAGCCGGAACACGGCACCCTGGTGGCCACCATGCTCGCTGGCCGCGGCCACCAGCCCGCCGGGGCTACCGCCAGCCCCAGCCCCAGCGCGGGCCCCAGCGCACGGCCGGGGCCTACGGTCGGAACCGACGGGATTGTCGGCGTTGCGCCGGAGGCCCAACTGCTTTCGGTCTCCACCTGGCTCGGTTCGGCCAACCCCGGCGGCAAGAGCGACCAGGACCAGATCCCCGAGGCGGTACGCTGGGCCGTCGACCATGGCGCCCGCGTCATCAACATCTCGCTCGGCAGCACCTCCCCGGAGTGGCCGCAGAGCTGGGACGCGGCTTTCCTCTACGCCGAGCAGAAGGACGTAGTGATCGTTGCCGCCGCCGGCAACCGGCTGGGCGGAAACATCCAGGTCGGCGCTCCGGCCACCATTCCCGGCGTGTTGACCGTGGCCGGGCTGGACCGCAAGGGGAGGGCCAGCGTCGATTCCTCTTCCCAAGGCATCAGCATCGGCGTCGCGGCCCCCGCCGAGAACCTGATCGGGGGCCTGCCGTCCGGTGGCTACGCCGAGTGGGCGGGCACCTCCGGCGCCACACCCATCGTCGCCGGCGTGGCCGCCCTGATCCGCTCCAAATGGCCGGACATGACGGCCAGCCAGGTCATCAACAGGATCGTCAGCACCGCGAAGGACACCGGAGCAGCCGGGAAGGACCCGATTTACGGCTTCGGGGTACTCAACGCCGAGGCAGCCCTCAAAGCCGACGTCCCGGAAGCAAAAACCAACCCGCTGGGCTCCATTTCGGACTGGATCCGTGTACACCGCCGCGGAAACCTGGCCACGACGCCGGCCACCGAGGCGCCCGCTCCATCCAGTGCCCTCCCGACGCTGCCAGAGGCCACCGTACCGGTGGCGGAGCAGCCCTCGCAGCTCGACAGTGCCGTTCCGGCTATGGTCGTCCTCGGCTTCGGGGCGCTCTTCCTGGCCATCATCGCGGCCGCGGTTTTCCAGCTCCGCCGGGCCGGGCGCCCGGACGTGGCTGGAGGCCCGGACGGGTCCGAGAGTCCCGGCACCGGGGTCCTGGATCCCGCGGATTCCGGCCAGCCCAACTAGCCAGCAGCAGGGGCCGTTCTGACCCCCCAGAACGGCCCCTGCTGCCAGTCAGTTGGGGACCGCCTTAGTTAGTGAAGTTTTTCACAAACTACGGTATTCTTGAGTCATGGCATCCTCCCCCCAGCTCCAGGACCGTCCCCGGGTACTCGTCGTCGGCGGCGGGTACGTCGGCCTGTACGTAGCCCTCAAACTGCAGAACAAGATCGCGAATGCCGGTGGCATCGTCACCGTCGTTGATCCGCTGCCCTACATGACCTACCAGCCCTTCCT
>JAODMA010000043.1 GCA_025464545.1 Arthrobacter sp.
AGACCACGGATCGTACGCCTGGGCCGAGGGTCATGTTTTGCCGGTCGGCAGCACCTGCTGCCGCCCCGCCGTCGGCGTCCCTGACCGGATGCCAGCCCCTGCTGCGTGCCCGGTTACGGGCCGTAACCTGGGGCGCTGCGGCGGGCCAGCCGGTAACCTGACCTTAAGCAGTGCCCGTTGCCTAGCCAGGAGTTCTTCGTGACTACTTCCGTTAACCTTTCCTCGACCGCCGTGAGCAACCAGCCGCTGGCCGAGCTTGATCCCGAGATCGCCGCCGTCCTCGCCCAGGAACTCGGCCGCCAGCGCGGCACCCTGGAGATGATCGCCTCCGAGAACTTCGCCCCGCGCGCCGTGATGGAAGCCCAGGGCTCGGTCCTGACCAACAAATACGCCGAGGGCTACCCCGGCCGCCGCTACTACGGCGGCTGCGAATACGTCGACATCGCCGAGCAGCTCGCGATCGACCGGGTCAAGGACCTCTTCGGCGCCGAATACGCCAACGTCCAGCCGCACTCCGGCGCCCAGGCCAACGCCGCGGCGCTCTCCGCCATGATCAAGCCGGGCGAAAAGATCCTGGGCCTGTCGCTGGCCCACGGCGGCCACCTGACCCACGGCATGAAGCTGAACTTCTCCGGCAAGCTCTACGACGTCGCCGCCTACCAGGTCGAGGAAGACAACTTCCGGATCGACATGGACAAGCTGCGCGAGCAGGCCATCGCCGAGAAGCCGCAGGTCATCATCGCCGGCTGGTCCGCATACCCCCGCCACCTCGACTTCGCGGCGTTCCGTTCGATCGCGGATGAGGTCGGCGCCCTGCTCTGGACCGACATGGCGCACTTCGCCGGCCTCGTCGCCGCAGGTCTGCACCCGAGCCCGGTGCCGTACTCCGACGTCGTCACCTCCACCGTGCACAAGACCCTCGCCGGCCCCCGCTCCGGCGTGATCCTGGCCAAGCAGGAGTGGGCCAAGAAGATCAACTCCAACGTCTTCCCCGGCCAGCAGGGCGGCCCGCTGATGCACGTGATCGCGGCCAAGGCCGTGGCGTTCAAGATCGCCGGCACCGAGGAATTCAAGGAGCGCCAGGAGCGCGTCCTGGAAGGCGCCCGGATCATCGCGGAGCGCCTCAGCCAGGCGGACGTCTCCGAGGCCGGCGTCTCGGTCCTCACCGGCGGAACCGATGTGCACCTGGTCCTGGTGGACCTGCGCAACTCCCAGCTGGACGGCCAGCAGGCCGAAGACCTGCTCCACTCCGTGGGCATTACGGTCAACCGCAACGCCGTGCCGTTCGATCCCCGCCCGCCGATGGTCACCTCCGGCCTGCGCATCGGTACTCCGGCGCTGGCTACCCGCGGCTTCGGCGCCGAGGAGTTCACCGAAGTGGCGGACATCATCGCCACCGCGCTCAAGTCCGGCACCGCCACGGACGTGGACGCCCTGCAGTACCGCGTGGACAAGCTGGCCGCCGACTTCCCGCTGTACCCGCAGCACGAGCAGTGGTGACCCTATGACCACTACAGAGTCTTCAACAACAGCACGGATCCTGGACGGCAAAGCCACCGCAGCCACCATCAAGGCCGAGCTGACCGAACGCGTGGCCGCGCTCAAGGCCCAGGGCATCGTCCCGGGGCTCGGCACCATCCTGGTCGGCTCCGACCCGGGAAGCACCTGGTACGTGGGCGGCAAGCACAAGGACTGCGCCGAGGTGGGCATCACCTCGATCCGCCGGGACCTGCCGGAGGACACCACGCAGGAGGAACTGCTGGCCGTGGTCCGGGAGCTCAACGAGAACCCGGAATGCACCGGCTACATCGTCCAGCTGCCTCTGCCCAAGCACATCGACCAGGACGTCATCCTCGAGGCGATGGATCCGGACAAGGACGCCGACGGCCTGCACCCGACGAACCTGGGCCGGCTGGTCGCCAACGTCAGCGGACCGATGAAGTCGCCGCTGCCCTGCACCCCCAAGGGCTGTGTTGAACTGCTCACCCGGCACGGGATCGAGCTGAAGGGCAAGCGCGTACTGGTGGTGGGCCGCGGAGTCACCATCGGGCGGCCGGTGGGGCTTCTGCTCACCCGTAAGGACGTCAACGCCACAGTCATCCTGGCGCACACCGGAACGGTGGACCTGCCCGCCGAGCTGCGCCAGGCCGACGTCGTGATCGCCGCGGCCGGACAGCCACACATGATCAAGGCGGAAAACCTCAAGCCCGGTGCCATCGTGCTCGACGTCGGCGTCAGCCGCGTCGACGACGGTTCCGGCAAGGCCGTGGTCACGGGAGACGTGGACCCCGCCGCCGCGGACGTCGCCGCCTGGCTTTCACCCAACCCCGGGGGAGTGGGTCCCATGACCCGGGCCATGCTGCTGGCCAACGTGGTGGAAACCGCCGAGCGCCACTTGGCGGAAGCCAGCACCTCGGCAAGCGCCGCCGGCCGAGCCTAGCTGCGGCCCGGGCAGCGCCTGAGGCATTCCGCCTGGCACCGTCCGGCAGGGCGCCGTCTCCTTCGGGGCCGGTGCCCTGCCGTTTTCGTGCCCGCAACAACGGAACGGCCACCGGCCGGGTTTGCGGTCGGGCTCTTCTCAGGGTCGAGCGCAGCTACTAGCGTGGTTCGGGTGGCTGAACTCGTCTCAAGAGATTCCGCCCGGAAGGAAGCTGACCTGGGCAGCGCCTCCGGAGCCGGTGCGCCGCACTACGTCATCACCGCCGAGAACCTAAGCAAACGCTACGGCGAGGTGACCGCAGTCGACGGTATCTCCTTCCGCGTACCGGCCGGGGAGGCGTTCGGGCTGCTCGGCCCCAACGGCGCCGGCAAGTCCACCACCATGAAGATGATCGGTGCCGTGTCCCGGCGGACCTCCGGCAGCCTCAGCATCCTGGGCCTGGACCCGGACCTGAGCGGCCCTGAAGTCCGGGCGCACCTGGGCGTCGTCCCGCAGCAGGACAACCTCGACGAAGAGCTCAAGGTCCGGGACAACCTGCTGGTCTACGGACGCTACTTCGGCCTGCCGATGAGCTACCTGAGGCCCAAGGCCGACGAGCTGCTCGAATT
>JAODMA010000067.1 GCA_025464545.1 Arthrobacter sp.
CGAGGAAACGCACGGGCCGCAGGGGATCGGGTATGCCGAACTGCCTGCCCCCGCCCAGGGGATCTCGGTCCGCCACGCCGTTGACGTCTGGGTGGCGGAGGCCCGTGCGCGCCCGGGGGAGCTGACCGGCCTCATTACCGGCCCGTTGACCAACTTCGCCCTGGCCCTGCGCCGGGAGCCGGAGCTGCCGCGGCTGCTCAAGGGCCTCGTGATCATGGGCGGATGCTTTAACTACCAGGGCAACACCACCCCCACCGCGGAGTGGAACGTCTCCGTCGACCCGCACGCCGCCAAAGAGGTCTTCGAGGCCTACCGCGGACTGCCCGAGGACAGGCTGCCGCTGGTGTGCGCGCTGGAAACCACCGAGCGGATCGAACTGCGGCCGGAGCACCTGGAACGCCTCGCGGAGGCGGCCGGCGCCCCGCCGGAACGGGTCCTGCCGGAGCAACCGGCCGGCCAGCGCAGCACCTCACCGAACCCGCTCGTCGCGTGCCTGTCCGACGCGATCCGGTTCTACCTGGAGTTCCACCGGCAATACGACCAGGGCTACGTGGCGCACATGCACGACGCCTTCGCGGCATGCGCCGCCGTCGGCCGCACGCCGGTTCAGGCCCGGCTGGCGACGGTCGACGTCGAAACGTCCTCGGCGCTGCTCATCGGCACCACGGTGGCCGACTACCGCGGGCTCTGGGGACTGCCGCCCAACGCCCGGGTCGTCGCCTCCAACGATCCGGACCAGTGCTTCGATGAGCTGATCGCGTCCGTGGGCGGCCTGGCCCGCCGGATCGGGCACGGCTAGCGGAGACCGGTCCGTGGCCCCCGTGGTCGGAACAGGACCCCGACGCTCGTTAGGATGGTAGCTGCGCCGAGGTGACATAGGCGGATGTTGCAGCGACCCCAGCCGAAGGACCATCCTCATGTCACAGCCGTCCCTGACCCTCCCTGCCTCCGGCCCCGATTCTGGAACGGCGGCCGGCCGACGCCGCCGCCTGCTCGAACTTGCCGGCGCCGCCGCCATCGCGGCCACGTACATCTTCCTTGTCCTCAGCCAGCCCGCGGACATCGCCAACGGCCCGGCCAGCTTCTCGGCGCTGGTTGCGCTCGGCGGATTCCTGCTCGGCGCCATGCTGCTGATCGCCGCCGTGCTGCCGGTGCTCCCCACCTCCACCCTGGTCCTGATGCCGGTGGCGCTGGTGTTGAACGTGGTCCTCGGCCAGCTCATGGGTACCACGGGGCTGCCGTTTTACTTCGACGCGATCGGGACCGTCCTCATCGCCGTCCTGGCCGGCCCGGCGGCGGGCGCCGCCACGGGCGCGCTCAGCAGCATCGTATGGTCCTTCTTCAACCCGACGGTCCTGCCCTTCGCGGCCGGCGCGGCGCTGATCGGCTTCCTGGCCGGCGTCGCCGCCCGCGGCGGACTGTTCCGCCGTTTCTATCTCGCGCCGGTCGCCGGCTTCCTCACCGGTATCCTGGCCGGCGTCGTCTCCGCCCCGATCGCGGCCTTCGTCTTTGGCGGCACGGCAGGCGTGGGCACCGGAGCGATCGTCAGTGCCTTCCGCGCGATGGGCGACACCCTGCTCGCGGCCATCACCAAGCAGGCCCTGATCTCGGACCCCATGGACAAGGCGATCGTCTTCGCCATCGCCGCGGTGCTCGTCTACGCCCTGCCGCGCCGCACCACCTACCGGTTCCCCTTCGTCCGGCGCTTCCGGGTGCTGGCCGGCAAGGCGCCGGGAACGCCCGAAGCCTGAGCCGTGCGCGCTGGAAGTTCGCGCCTCCACCCGCTGACTGCACTGACGGTGGCGGTCAGCGCCGCGGTCATCACGACGGCGGCGGCCAGCTGGCCGCTGTCGGTTGCAGTGGCGCTGGGTGCGGGTCTGCTGGCCATACGGGCCGGGGTGGCACGCCGGGTGCTGGCCGGCGCCGCGGTCATATTGGTTCCGTTCGGGCTCTCGCTGCTGATGCTGCACGGTCTCTTCTTCCCGGAGGGCCGGACCGTCCTTGCCGCCTGGGGACCGGCGCGGGTCACCGCGGAAGGGCTGGGCTTTGCCACCGAAGCAGGAACCCGCACCGCGGCCTGCGTACTCGTGCTGCTGCTGTTCTCCTTCACCGTGAGCGTCCCCGATCTCATCGCCTCCCTCACTGCACGCCGGGTGCCGCGGCAGTTCAGCTTTGTGCTGGCCTCCACCCTGACCCTGGTGCCCGCCATGGCCCGCAGGCTCGGCCGGATCCAGCACGCACAGCAAGCCCGCGGCCTGGTGCTCCGCGGCAGGCCGCTGTCCCGGCTCGCGGCCGTCCGGCTGCAAATGGTGCCGCTCGTGTTGGGGCTGATCGAAGATGCCGGCAACCGCTCCCAGGCGCTGGACGCCCGGGGCTTTTCCCGCCCGGGACCACGGACCAGCTACCGGACCCTGGCGGACCCGCCGGCGCAGCGGGGGCTCCGTGCCGCAGCCCTGCTGCTGGCGGCAGCCGCCGTCCTGATCCGCGTGGTGGTTTCCTGGCCGGGAACGGGAAAGTCATGAACAATCCGCTCCTCAGTGCCGACATCGCCGGTTTCACTTTCCACGGCGAGGACGCCCCGACGCTGCATCAGCTCCGGATCAGCGTGGCCGGCGGAACCCTGACAACGGTTCTGGGCGGTTCCGGAAGCGGCAAATCCACCCTGGGCAGACTCCTCGGCGGCTGGCTCCGGCCCGGGGACGCCGGCATCCTGACCGGACGCCTGACACTGGACGGCACGGTGCTGGAGTTCCGGGGCGGAACCGGTGATCCGCGGATCGACCCGGCTGCCTGGTCCCGGCGCGTGGCCTACGTCCCGCAGGACGCGGCATCCATGCTCTCCACCGTGGCGGCCACCGTCGCGGAGGAACTGGCCTTCGGCCTGGAAAACCGGGGCACGCCCCGCCCGGAGATGCTCCAGGAAGTCGGCCGAACCGCCGAACTCCTCGGCCTCACCGCGCTGTTGGACCACGACCCGGCTACGCTGTCCGGCGGCGAACTGCGCCGGCTGGCGCTGGGGTGCGCCCTCATCACGCGTCCCGACGTCCTGATCCTGGACGAGCCCGTGGCGTCCTTGGACGCCGACGGCGCGGGGCAGCTGCGCACGCTGGTCCGCGGGTTGACGGCCGCGGGGACCGCCGTCGTGCAGCTCAGCCAACGCGCGGATGCATTGGCCCGGTCCGCCGATCACTGGGTTGTGCTCGACGCCGGCACGGCAACGGCCGCCGGGACCTCCGGTGCCGTGGCAGCCTCGCCGCAGCTGGCCGCGACCGGGGTCGTCGTGGAGGCGCCCGGGGGGACTGCACAGCCGGGACGGGCCGCATTGCCGCCGGCAGAAGCCGGGGACGCCATCCCGCTGCTGGCGGTCAGCGGCTTGGCCTTCAGCTATACCACCTCCGGCGCCCCGGCCCGCGCGCAACTCCTGGCGGGCCTTGACCTGGTGGTGCGGGCGGGGGAGACCGTGGCCATCACCGGCCCGAACGGGACGGGCAAATCGACGCTGCTGCGCCACCTCAACGGCCTGCTGCGGCCTGCCGCCGGAGAGGTACGGATCCGCGGGGGCAGCATCGTCGGCAGCTCCACAGGCGCGCTGGCCGCGGACGTCGGCCTGCTGTTCCAGCACCCGCGTGACCAGCTCTTTGAACGGACCGTCATGCGGGAAGTGAGCTTCGGGCTCCGGGCGCTTTGGGGCCGCGAG
>JAODMA010000091.1 GCA_025464545.1 Arthrobacter sp.
GCCGTGGTAGCAGCCGGCGAACTTGATGATGAGGTCGCGGCCGGTGAAGCCGCGGGCCAGCCGGACCGCCGTCATGGTCGCCTCGGTGCCGGTGGAGACCATGCGGACGCGCTCTGCGGCGGGGACGCGGTCCTTGACGATCGCGGCGAGGTTGGCCTCATCGGGCGTCGAGGCGCCGAAGGACAGCCCGCGGTCGACGGCGGCGTGCACGGCCGCGAGGACCGCCGGGTGGGCGTGCCCCAGCAGCGCCGGCCCCCAGGAGCAGACCAGGTCGACGTACTCGGCCCCGTCCGCGTCGGTCAGGTAGGGGCCCTTGGCGGAGACCATGAACCGCGGTGTCCCCCCGACGGAGCCAAAAGCCCGGACGGGTGAGTTAACGCCTCCGGGCATCAACTGGCGGGCACGGTCGAAGAGTTCCTCGTTGCGAGGGCTGCTGGAAGTCATGGTTCCTATTCTTTCAGGTGCTTTCACTTGGCTGCTGTCCGGTGCCTGAGGTAGCCGCGGCCAGCAAGGTTGCCACGCGGGGCGCCACTTCGGTGCCGAACAGTTCGATGGACCGCATCATGGCGGCATGCGGCAGCGTGCCGTTGCTGTACTTCAGGTCGAAGCGGTCCACCCCGAGGTTCTTTTTGAGCAGCGCGATCTTCGCGGCGACGGTTTCCGGCGAGCCGACGTACAGGGCGCCCTCCGGCGTGCACATCGCGTCGAATTCACTCCTGCTGCCCGGGCCCCAGCCGCGCTCGGACCCGATCCGGTTCCGCTGCCCCAGCCAGTGCGGGAAGAATTCCTCCCGTGCCTCCTCATCGGTGGCGGCAACGTGGCCGGGTGAATGGGTGGCCATCTGCTGCATTGGGTGGCCGTACTTGGCCATCGCTTCGCGGTAGAGGTTGGCCAGCGGCGCGAAGGACCGGGGTTGTCCGCCGATGATGGCGAAGATGACCGGGTAGCCGTACTCGGCGCATCGCAGCACCGACTCGGGGGTCCCGCCGACGCCGATCCAGGCCGGCAGCAGATGGTGTTCCAGCGGCGGGTAGACACTCAGCCCGTTGATGGCGGGCCGGGTGCGGCCCTCCCAGTGCACGGGTTGCTGGGCCCGGACCTTGTCGAAGAGCTCAAGCTTTTCCTCGAACAGGACCTCATAGTCCGCCAGGTCGAGGCCGAACAGCGGGAAGGATTCGATGAAGGAGCCCCGGCCCAGCATGATCTCGGCGCGGCCGTTGGCGATGGCGTCCACGGTGGAGAAGCGCTGGAAGACCCGGATCGGGTCATCCGAACTGAGCACCGTCACGGCCGAACCCAGCCGGATGTTCCTGGTCCGCGCCGCCGCAGCGGCGAGGAACACTTCGGGCGCGGAGACGGCAAAGTCCCGGCGGTGGTGCTCCCCCACGGCGAAGGCGTGGAGCCCAACCTCATCGGCGAGTTCGGCCTGTTCCAGGAGCTGGCGCAGCACCTGGGCGTGCGGTACGGGGTGCCCGTCCGGGAAGACCCCGACGTCGCCGAAGCTGTTCAGGCCCAGCAGGATGCGCCCCGGCCCCACCGGCGCCGTGGGGTTCGCCATGAACTCCGGATCGGGAACGGATGCAGCAGTCATCAGGACTCCTTCAGCCAGCCGGCGAGTTCGCTGGCCCAGTACGTCAGCACCATGTTGGCGCCGGCCCGCCTGATGCCCAGGACGGACTCCGTGATCGCGGCGCGCCGGTCGATCCAACCGTTTGCCGCCGCGGCCTCGATCATCGAGTACTCGCCCGAGATCTGGTAGGCCGCGACCGGCACCGGGCTCATGGCGGCGACGTCGGCCAGGATGTCGAGGTAGCTCATGGCGGGTTTCACCATGACCATGTCCGCGCCCTCGGCCAGGTCCAGTTCCACCTCGAGGATGGCTTCGCGGCGGTTGGCGGCATCCATCTGGTAGGTGCGGCGGTCACCCTTCAGCTGCGAGTCGACGGCTTCGCGGAAGGGGCCGTAGAACGCCGAGGCGTATTTGGCGGCGTACGCCACGACGGCGGTGTTGGCGTGCCCGGCGTCCTCCAGGGCCTGCCGGATGACGGCGACCTGGCCGTCCATCATGCCGGAGGGGCCGAGCACGTGCGCGCCGGCTTCCGCCTGCGCCACCGCCATCTGCCCGTAGATCTCCAGGGTGGCGTCGTTGTCCACGTAGCCGTGGGCATCGAGGACACCGCAGTGTCCGTGGTCCGTGAATTCGTCCAGGCAGACATCGCTCATGACCACGAGCTCATCGCCGACCTCGGCCCGGACGTCCCGAATGGCCTTGTTCAGCACACCGTCGGGGTCCAGCGAGGCCGTGCCGCGGGCGTCCCGCTGCGCGGGGACCCCGAACAGCATGATTCCGCCGACGCCCAGCCGCACGGCCTCGGCGGCGGCGCGCTTGAGTGAATCCGTGGTGTGCTGCTGCACTCCAGGCATCGAGGCAATGGGGTTCGGCTCGGTCAGGCCCTCACGGATGAACGCCGGCAGGATGAGCTCCGCGGCCGTGAGCCGGTATTCCGCCGTCAGCCGGCGCATGGCCGGGGTGGTGCGGAGTCGGCGTGGGCGGTGGGTCGGGAAGCTCATATGGTGTCCTTTGCTGAGGGCTCTGCGACTGGATGAGGTGGAGCGGGCTGGTGGTTGAGGGAGCGGACGACGGCGGCTACCAGGCCGGAGGCGGTTGGCTCCTCGGCGACGGCGGCGACCGCGAGCCCGAGGGAAACCGCCTCGGCCGCCGTCGAGCGTCCAATCGCAACGAACCGGCAGTTGCCCAGCGGGGTGAGATCGGCGTGGATGCGGCGGGCTGCACTCGGCGAGGCGGCGACGACGGCGTGCAGCCGGCCGGCGCCGATTTCGGATCTCGCCTCGGCTGCGGTGAGCACGGTGGGCGCCGGCGCGTCGTCCTGACCTGCTGCACCGGTCTGCGCCACGGCAGGCGGGCTGGCGGGCAGGGCGCGGCGCGGGTCGGCCGGGTAGTCGACGGTGTTGTAGGCCGTGACGGCCTGGACGGCGGCGCCGCGGGCTTCGAGGCCCCTGCGGAGCCGGGGGTCGGCAATATCCGCCTGGGGCAGGAGCACGCTGCCCTGGTTCGCGGGCCAGATGTCGAGCAGGCCCGTTCCGGATTGTTGGCCCGTGGGCGCGAGGTCGACTCTGATGCCCCGCGATTCAAGGACGCGGCGGGTCGCCGGGCCGATCGTGGCCACCAGGACACTGCCGGGCAGCCACGTGCTGAGGGAAGCGCCGCGTTCGGCCGCCTTCGCCTCGAGGGCCTGGACGGTGGTCGCGCTGCTGATCACGAGCCACGCGTAGGCTCCGGCGCCCAGGGCATCGAAGGCGACGTCGAGGGAGTGCTGGTCGCTGGCCTGCTCGAAGTCGATCAGCGGCAGGAGCAAAGGCTCGGCGCCGACACCGCGCAGCGCCGTGACGAGCTCCCCCGCGCGGTCCGGGCTGCGGGCGACCAGCACGCAGGCGCCGTCGGGCACCCTCGTGCCGTGTGGCCCGCCGGTGGGGTTTCGGTCGTTGTCCCGTCCCATGAAGTGCTGGAATCCGTGGTTCAGGAAGCCGTGAGGTCGGCGATGTCGGCGGCGCCGCGGGCCAGCAGGACTTCCGCCAGCTCGATCCCCAGCAGCGTTGCCCCGACCTCGGTGAGACCGTCGGTGGCCAGCTTGTCCCGGACGGATGCCGTGCCGTCGACCGCGCAGACGACGGCCTCGAGGTGCAGCATGCTGCCCTTGCGGTAGGCGTAGGCACCAACCGGCGCGGCGCATCCGGCCTCCAACCGGGCCAGCAATGCGCGTTCTGCCGTGACGGCGAGCCGGGTGTCCGGATCGTCGAGGGCGGCGAGGGCCTGCGCCAGCACTCCCTGGGACCCTTCGGTGGATCCGGCCTTGCGCGGAGCCTCGGCAGTTCGGCATTCGATCGCCAGGGACCCTTGCCCGGCGGCCGGCAGCATGATGTCGGTCTCGAGGTATTCGCTGATGGCGTCCAGCCGGCCGATCCGGTGCAGTCCGGCGGCGGCGAGGACGACGGCGTCGAGGTCGCAGGTCTTGCCGGCCACGACGGCGTCGGTGCTGTTGCCCGGCAGTCCGGGGACCCGGCCCAGCCGGGTTTCCACGTTGCCGCGGATGTCCCGGATCTCCAGGTCCGGACGCGCGGCGCGCAGCTGGGCGGCGCGGCGCGGGGAGCCGGTGCCGACGGTGGCCCCGGCGGGCAGGTCGGCGAGCTTGAGGCCGTCGCGGGCGCAGAGCACGTCCCGGACATCGACGCGTTTCGGCGTCGCGGCAAGGCTCAGCCCGAGGGCGGGACCGGTGGGCAGGTCCTTGAGCGAATGCACAGCGACATCGCATTTGTCCTGCAGCAGGGCCTCGCGCAGCGCGGCGACGAAGACGCCAGTACCGCCCAGCTGGGACAGCGAGCCGGTGAGCACATCGCCCTCGGTCTTGATGTGGACGAGCTCCACCGGGAACCCGCCGACGGCGGCAAGCTGGTCCGCGGTCTGCTGCGTCTGGGTGAGGGCGAGCTTGCTGGCGCGGGTGCCGATCCGGACGGTCACGGGGCTCCCCGATCTGCCGCCGGGGCGGAGGCGCCGGAGGCTGATTCTGCCGGGTAGGGATCGTGTCCGGTCCCCACGGTGGCGTCGGCCCCGGCAATGGCGGGCTTCTCCCCGCGGAAGTTGGCGCAGCAGCCGGGACGGCACACGTCGTACCAGGGCCCGAGCGCGGTCAGGTGGGGCCGGTCGGGAATATTGTTCGCGGCGGTCCGCTCGCAGATCAGGTCCACGAGCCCGCGGACGAACTTCCGGTGCGTTCCGGGCGTGGGGACGCGGGTGGCGGCCAGCCCGAGCTTGGCGCAGGTCTCCAGCGCCTCAGTGTCGAGGTCCCAGACAACTTCCATGTGGTCGCTGACGAAGCCCAGGGGCACGATTACGATGCCCTGAACTCCCTGGCCGGCGAGCTGCTCTATGGCGTCGTTGATGTCCGGTTCCAGCCACGGCACGTGCGGGGCGCCGGAGCGGGACTGGTAGACGAGGGACCACGGAGCGGTCAGCCCGGTCTCGGCTTCAACTCGACGGATGACTTCGGCGCCGGACGCCAGGTGCTGCGCGGCGTAGGCGGAGTTCTCCGCAAAGTGGCGGGGCTCCTCCTCGGAGCGTCCGGCGGCTTCGGCATCGCGGGTCGGGATGGAGTGCGTTGCGAACAGGATGTGCACCGGGGCGTCCGGGGTCCCGGCGGCCGCCAGCTGGGCGCGGACGTCGGCGAGCCCGGCCGCGGTGCCCTCGATGAACGGCTCCACGAATCCGGGGTGGTCGAAGTACTGCCGCACCTTGTCCACCTCGAGTTTCCCGTCGAGGCCGGTCTCGGTCAGCGCCATGCCGATGTCCTCGCGGTACTGGCGGCAGCTGGAGTAGCAGGAGTAGGCGCTGGTGGTGATCATCAAGACCTTGCGGTGCCCGGCGTCGTAGATGTCCTGGAG
>JAODMA010000134.1 GCA_025464545.1 Arthrobacter sp.
TGGAAGCGCAATTCAGCAACAGGAAAAAGGACCCGCGCGACTTCGCGCTCTGGAAGGGCCACAAAGACGGGGAACCGACGACGGCGAGCTGGGCGTCGCCATGGGGCGCCGGCCGGCCGGGCTGGCACCTGGAGTGCTCCGCGATGGTCACCAAATACCTCGGCACCGAGTTCGACATTCACGGCGGCGGCCTGGACCTGCGCTTCCCGCACCACGAAAACGAAATGGCGCAGTCCCAGGCGGCAGGCCACGGCTTCGCCAACTTCTGGATGCACAACGGCATGGTCACCTACGCCGGGGAAAAGATGTCCAAGTCCATCGGCAACACTGTCAGCCCGGCCGAAATGCTGGCGCTGGCCTCGCCCCGGGTGGTCCGCTACTACCTGGGACAGGCCCAGTACCGCTCGATCCTCGACTACCAGCCCACCTCGTTGCAGGAAGCCGCCGCCGCCATGGAGCGCATCGATGGTTTCCTCAGCCGCGCGGGCCGGACGCTGGCCGGCGCGGACGGTGCAGGCCCGACGTCGGGCGGCGACGGCACCGTCCCGGACGCTTTCGCCGCCGCCATGGACGATGACCTCAACGTCCCGCAGGCACTGGCGGTGCTGCACGACACCGTCCGGGCCGGCAACACCGCCCTCACTGCCGGCGAACTCGACGACGCCCGCAAGGCGCTTCACAGCGTGGCCGACATGCTGCGTGTCCTTGGTCTCAACGACACCGCGGCCGCGGCCGTGGATGAACAAAGCAACACAGCGCTCGGCGTTCTCGTCGAGGCGCAGCTCGCGGCGCGGGCTCAGGCCCGGGCCAGCAAGGACTGGGCCGCCTCGGACGCCATCCGCGACACCCTCGCCGCGGCCGGCGTCGTCGTCGAAGACGGTACCGACGGGGCAAGCTGGAGCCTCAAACGCAGCTGACGAACCGGCCCGCCTCGGCCGGAAACTGTGCAACGGGAACGCCATCGTCCCGGACCGCGGTCGTGGATTTAACTCGAGTCAGTAGACTGGAGTTCAGACTTGTCAACGAATCGCGTATTTAAAAGGTGGAACTCATGGCCAACAACGGTCGCCGGTCGGTCAAAATGAAGAAGGGCCCCACCGTCGGAACCGGCGGTCACGGCCGCAAGGCTCTCGAAGGCAAAGGCCCCACTCCCAAGGCGGAGGACCGCCCGTACCACAAGGCCCACAAGAACAAGCAGCTCTCGGAACGCTCTGCGGCCAAGCGCCCGGGTGCCCCGCGTAACGCCGGCGCCCGCTCGGGCCCCAAGGGCCGTGCCACCGAGGAAGTCGTCACCGGACGCAACTCCGTGGTCGAAGCACTGCGCGCCGGCATCCCCGCCAAGGCGCTTCATGTTGCCATCCGCATCGAGATGGATGACCGCGTCAAGGAATCCCTGAAGCTCGCCGCCGAGCGCGGTATTCCGCTGCTGGAAACCGGCAAGCCGGAGCTGGACCGGATGACCGACGACGCCATCCACCAGGGCCTGGTGCTGCAGATCCCGCCGTACGAATACCAGGACGCTTACGAGCTCGCCGAGGAAACCCTGGAGAGCTGGAAAAAGGGCCACGTTGCCAACGCGCCGCTCTTCGTCGCGCTGGACGGCATCACCGATCCGCGCAACCTCGGCGCCATCATCCGCTCGGTCTCTGCATTCAGCGGCCACGGCGTCGTCGTCCCGGAGCGCCGCTCCGTCGGCGTCACCGCGTCGGCCTGGAAGACCAGCGCGGGAGCCGCCGTGCGTGTCCCCGTGGCCCGCGCCGCCAACCTGAACAACACGCTCAAGGCATACAAGAACATGGGCATCTACGTCCTGGGGCTCGACGGCGACGGCGACGTCTCGCTGCCCGACCTGTCCCTGGCCACCGAGCCGGTCTGCATCGTCGTCGGTTCCGAGGGCAAGGGCCTGAGCAGGCTGGTCCGCGAAAACTGCGACCAGATCGTCTCGATCCCGATCGACTCCGCCATGGAATCCCTCAACGCCTCCATGGCTGTTGGCATCTCCCTCTACGAGATCTCCCGGCAGCGCGCGGCTAAGTAGTCCTTCATTGCCCGCGGGGGCGACCTTACTGCGGGGCCGGAAGCTTAGAACTTGTGGCGGTTGGCGAGGACCGGGAGTTTGGTGCGGGCTTCTTTGACTACGGCGATGTCCAGTTCCGCGAACAGCAGGCCCGGGGCGCCGTCGAGCTCTTCGAGGATGTCGCCGAACGGCGACACCACCACGGAGTGCCCGACGCCGGTGGGAGCGGAGCCCTTGACCTCTGCGCCCTGGCTGGCGGGATCGCCCTGGCCGCAGGCAAGGACCAGGGTGGTGGAATCCAGGGCACGGGCGCGGGCCAGCAGTTTCCACTGCTCGGCCTTGCCGGGACCCGATCCCCATGAGGCGCAGACGATATTCACATCGGCTCCACGGTCCGCGTTCTCGGTAAAGAGGGCAGGGAAGCGGACGTCATAGCAGGTTGCGAGTCCGAACGTCACGCCGTCCAGCTGGAAGGTGACAGGGTCGCTGCCGGCCTCCACCGTGTCGGACTCGGCGAAGCCGAAGGCATCGAAGAGGTGGATCTTGTCGTAGCTGGTGTCCACGCCGCGCCCGGTGACCAGAAGGGTGTTGCGGACCTTGCTGCCGGCGCCGTCGTCGGCCGTACCCGGAGTAAACATCCCGGCGATAAGGGCGATGTCGTGCTCCGCAGCGATGGCGCGCAGGCGCGTGGCCCACGGGCCGTCCAGTGGTTCCGCGATGTCCAGGAGCGAATTGCCGAAGGCGCGCATGGTCGCCTCGGGAAAGACCACAAGGTCCGCGCCACCGGCCTTCGCCTGCCCGGCGTAGTCCTCCACGAGGGCCAGATTCGCGGCAAGATCGCGTCCGGTGATGATTTGAGCAAGGGCAATCCGCACAGTTACCTCCATTTTCGGCGCTTCATTCCAGTATGCAGCGCTCTTTCCGTACACTGCACATGGTCAGGAAAAACAGGAACAGTGGCGGTTTGTCCCGCCCCGCTAAGCTATAAGCAATGGTCATGCCTTACATAGAAACAGCCTCCACCGTAGACGCCTCGCGGGCGTATCCGCTGGGCATTAGCGTTCCAAGCACGGGTTCACCGGTGATGGACGACCCTCGGGGTGCCTTCGCCAACGTGGCTGTCTACGCCCCCGCCGTGACCACCCTCGACATCGCCTACCAGGCCCCGGGCGGAGCGTGGCAGCTCAAGACGCTGCCCAATGTGACCAACGGCGTCCACCACGGCGTCGTTGAAGGCCTCCCGGTCGGCTCCCGCTACGGGCTCCGTCCGTCGCCGGACCACGAGGCGTTGCCGCTGCCGATGCCGGCCGTGGACTTTGACGCCGCAGGCGAGCAGCCGCTGCTGCTGGATCCGTACGGCCGGGCCGTGGACCAGCGCGAGAACTTCATCACGAATGTCCGCATGGCCAGCGACTTCGACTGGGGACTGGACAGCGGCCCCCGGATTCCGTGGCGGAACACCATCATCTACGAGGCCCACGTCCGCGGCCAGACCATGCTCCACCCGGACGTGCCGAAAGACCTCCAGGGAACTTACGCCGGGCTCGGGCACCCGGCCATGATCGAGCACCTCATTGCCCTCGGCATCACCTCCGTGCAGCTGTTGCCGGTGCATTTCCATGTCGACGAACCACACCTGCAGAGCCTCGGGCTGACGAACTACTGGGGCTACAACACGGCCGCTTTCTTCGCTCCGCACCCTGGCTACGCCACCGCGGCTGCGCAGGCCGCCGGGCCGCAGGCGGTCCAGGACGAGTTCAAGGGCATGGTGAAGCTTCTTCATGCCGCCGGGCTGGAAGTCCTCCTCGATGTTGTCTACAACCACACCGCCGAGGGTGGCGCCGACGGGCGACCCCTGAGCTTCCGTGGCCTGGGGGAGATGCAGTACTACCGCAATGACGGCCACGGCCGCTACGTGGATACCACCGGGTGTGGAAACAGCCTGAACTTCGGAGAACCGCGCGTCGTCCAGCTGGTGCTGGACTCACTGCGTTACTGGGTGAACGAATTCCACATCGACGGTTTCCGGTTCGACCTGGCCGTGACCCTGGCCCGGAACGCCGCCAACGAATTCGATGCCCGCCACCCGTTCCTGGTCGCGATCGCTGCCGACCCCGTCCTCTCTACCTCCAAGCTCATCGCAGAGCCTTGGGACATCGGCTACGGCGGTTGGCAGACCGGACGATTCCCGCCCGGCTGGGTCGACTGGAACGATCACTTCCGGGATGCCGTCCGCACCTTCTGGCTCGCGGACCGTGCCGCGATCGACGCCGGCGGCCACGGCGGCTCAGTGGCCCGCCTCGCGGATGCCCTGTCCGGCTCCGCGAGCCTTTTTGCCGCTTCGGGCCGGTCCCGGCTGGCCTCGGTGAACCTGATCACGGCCCATGACGGGTTCACCCTGGCGGATCTGGTGTCCTACGACCGCAAGCACAACGAGGCCAACGGCGAGCATAACCGCGATGGCCATGGGGACAACCGCAGCTACAATCACGGCTTCGAGGGCCGCACCGAGGACGAGGACATCCTGGCCCGGCGCGCCCAGGCCAGCCGGAACCTGATGGCTTCCCTGATGATTTCCCAGGGCGTGCCCATGATCACCGCAGGGGACGAGGTGGGCCGGACCCAGCAGGGCAACAACAACGCCTACTGCCAGGACAACCCCATCACCTGGATCGACTGGACCAGCACCCCCGAGTCGCACGCAATGCTGCGCACCACCAAGCGCGTCATCCGGATGCGAAAGGAATTTCTGGCCGGCCAGCCGCACGACTATCCGACCCGCGACCAGCAGTCCTACTTCCACTGGTTCGATGCGCACGGGGAGCGGATGTCCAGCGATATCTGGCAGGACCCCGCCCACCGTGTGGTCCAACTCCTGCTCGGCTCTGACGACGGGCACATGGACGGGCTTGTCGTCGTCAACGGCAGCGCCCAGGACGTCAAGGTCACCCTGCCCCGGCTCACCAACGAGGACGGCACGGGCAACAGGCTTTTCGAACTGCGCCTGACCACCTCCGAACTGCACGACCGGCGCCAGGGCGTCCGCGTGTCTTCCGGGGAGCGCGACGTGGTGCAGGCCAATTCCATCAGCATCTATCGCACCTAGGCCAGCAGCCCTCGGGCACGGGGCCGCACACTGACTAGCACCGTAAGGGACCATGAAGATTTACTCGGCAGACACCTGGACCATCGAAGAACTGCAGGCATTGGTCGGCGACGCCGGCCGCCGAGCCCTGTTGGTTCCCGCCGCGGACACAACGCAGGCGGTCCTTGAGACGTTCGCGGAGACGATCGACTTCCAGGCTGAAGACGGGATGGACCTCGACGCCCTCAACGATTCCCTGCACGACCTCGCGGATTCGGTCTCCGAGGACGGGCTGACCCCCACCACGTTTATCTGGCAGGTCCCGTCCGTCTTCCGCGCGGACCGCTCCTTCGGCATCATCTGCGAAGTGCTGCAGGACACCGAACGCTACGCCGGAAAGCAACTGGACTTCATCGCCGTCTGCCTCTAACCGAATGAGGCAGCCGACGCCGCCGAAAGTCCAGGATCAGGCGTTGACGATCAGGCCCAGTTCCGCCTTGGACGCCAGCGCCTCGTGTGTCGGCAGCACCCGGACGGTGTAGCCGAAGGATCCGGAGCGGTCGATCAGGATCGAGCCGCTGAAAAGGTGCCGGCCCTTCCCGAGGTCCTCGACTGCCTTCAGTTCGGCCACCGTGACGTCGGCGAGCTCATCGCTGTCCCCGGCCTTGCCGTAGGCCACCTCCACGGATACATCGTCGGGAGTCAGCTCGCGAAGGGCAACATAGGCGTTGACCTGGAGAAGATCGCCGATCTGCGGGTCCTCGGAAACGCCCATCGAGTCGACGTGTTCGACCTGGATGTGCGGCCAGGCGGCGCGGACCCGGGAGATCCAGGCAGCGAGGGCCTTCGCCTCCGCGCAGTTGTCCGCCACCGCCCGCCGGCCCGCGACCGCGGCCGGGCGATAAAGGATATTGACGTAGTCCTTGAGCATCCGGTCCGCAGACACCTGCGGACCCAGGTGCGCGATCGTGTGCTTGATCATCGACACCCAGTGCGTGGGTACCTTCTGCGTGCCGGGTTGCGAGGGTCCCGCGGCGCCGGCGCCGGCGGACACCGTCAGCCCGTAGAAACGCGGGGCCACCTGCGTCTCGAGCAGCTCGTAAAGCGCCGCCGCCTCGATGTCGTCGCGTTCTTCGGGAGAGGCATCATTATTGGCGGTCGGAATCGCCCAGCCGTTCTCGCCGTCGTACATCTCGTCCCACCAGCCGTCCAGGACGGACAAGTTCAGTGAACCGTTGATGGCGGCCTTCATTCCCGATGTTCCGCAGGCCTCCAGCGGGCGCAACGGGTTGTTAAGCCACACGTCGCAGCCGGGGAACAGCGTCCGGGCCATGGCGATGTCGTAGTTGGGCAGGAACGCGATCCGGTGGCGCACCGCGGGATCGTCGGTGAAACGGACCAGGTCCTGGATCATCTTCTTGCCGGCATCATCGGCCGGGTGCGACTTCCCGGCGATCACCAGCTGGATCGGGTGCGTCTTGTGCAACAGCAGGGCTTTAAGGCGTTCGGGCTCGCGCAACATCAGGGTGAGGCGCTTGTAGGTCGGTACACGCCGCGCAAAGCCGATGGTCAGGACGTCCGGATCCAACACGGAATCGGTCCACGCCAGCTCGGCGTCGGCCGCTCCACGTTTCTTCCACGCAGCCCGGAGGCGGCGGCGGACGTCGTCGATGAGCGATATCCGCATCTCGCGTCGGAGGGCCCAGACGTCCTCGTCGCTGGCGTTGTAGGCCAGGTCCCATCTGCCTTGGGTCTCCGCTTCGGAACCGAACTGGTCGCGTGCCAGCTTGGTGATGCGTGGATTCACCCAGGTGGGGACGTGAACGCCGTTCGTGACGGAGGTGATGGGCACCTCCGAGTGGTCGAAGCCGGGCCACAAGGCGGAGAACATTCCGCGTGAGACCACGCCGTGCAACTTTGCGACACCGTTGGCGCGCTGGGCGAGCCGGAGGCCCATGACGGCCATGTTGAAGACGAACGGGTTGCCGTCGGCGAAGTCTTCCCGACCGAGGTCCAGGATCTTGGACATCGGCACATCCGGGGCCAGTCCGGCCTCGAAAAATTGCTGGATCTGCGAGGTATCAAAGCGGTCGATGCCGGCCGGAACCGGCGTGTGCGTGGTGAACACGGTGGAGGCGCGGCCGGCGGCCAGGGCCTCTTCCCAGCTCAGCGGCTCTGCTGCGGACATCATTTCCTGGATTCGTTCGACACCCAGGAAACCAGCGTGGCCTTCGTTGGTGTGGAACACCTCCGGAGCAGGGCTCCCGGTGAGCTTCTGGTATGCCCGCAGGGCCTTGACCCCGCCCATGCCGAGCAGGAGTTCCTGCTGGAGGCGGTGGTCGCCGCCGCCGCCGTACAGGCGGTCGGTGATGCCGCGGGCGGCGTCGTCGTTGCCGGGAACGTTGGAATCCAGCAGCAGCAAGGGGACGCGCCCGACGTCGGCCCTCCAGACGTGCGCCAGCAGGCGCCGTCCGTTCGGGAGCGGCAGCGAGATCTGCAGTGGCTTGCCGGTGCCATCCGCGGAGACCTCGCGCAGCAGGGTCAACGGCAGGCCGTCCGGGTCCAGGACCGGGTACGTCTCCTGCTGCCACGCATCGCGGGACAGCGACTGCTTGAAGTAGCCGGCCTGGTAAAGGAGGCCGACGCCGATCAGCGGAACGCCCAGGTCCGAGGCTGCCTTGAGGTGGTCGCCGGCGAGGATGCCGAGGCCACCGGAGTACTGCGGCAGCACTTCGGAGATGCCGAACTCGGGGGAGAAGTACGCGATGCAGGACGGCGCGTCGTCGCCCAGGCCCTGGTACCAGCGCGGCTGTTCCAGGTACCGGTCCAGGTCCTCAGCAGCCGTCTGGACTCGGCTCACGACGTCCGCGTCGGCGGCGAGGCGCTGCAATTCTTCCCGGCTTACGAGGCCCAGGAAGGTCACCGGATCGTGGCCGCTTTCGGACCAGATCCGGGGGTTCAGCCCCTCGAACAGCTCCCGGGTGGGCCGATGCCAGGACCACCTCAGGTTGGTGGCGAGCCGCGCCAGCGGCCGGATGGGCTCCGGGAGAACGGTGCGGACGGTAAATCTGCGTATTGCCTTCACGAGCGAAACACTAACGGACAAGGGAGAGTTACGTCACCGGTTTGGGTTTCTTTCCTATAAATGACGGTTCACCGGCGGAAAAAAGGGGAATCGTCCGAAAAAGCTTCGCAGGCTTAGCAATCTGCCGGATTTGTAGATAACGTCTAGGCTGTGACAAATAACTCGCGAACCAGTGCCGTGTCCAAGCAAAAGCCGAAGGCCCTGATCACGGAGGGCCTTCGTTTTGGCCGCTTTCCGATCACCGCCGTGGAGCCAGCGGTGGAAGGCGGGAAGTTCCCCGCCAAGGCCGTCGTGGGCGAGAGCGTGGTGGTCGGGGCCACCGCCTTCCGTGAAGGTCACGACCTGCTCGGCGTCAGCGCCGTGCTCCTCGATCCGCGCGGGAAGGAACGCCAACGCGTCCGGCTTGCCCCGCCCCGAGGACCGCGGGGCCAGGGCACCGACCGCTGGGAAGGACTCCTGACACCTACCAGCACGGGCAACTGGTCCTTCGTGATCGAGGCCTGGCACGACCGCTACGGCACCTGGCACCACAACGCCGAAGTGAAGGTGGAAGCCGGAATCGACGTCGAACTGATGCTTGCCGAGGGCGCCGCACTGCTCGCCGAAGCGTCGGAAGACTCCTCGCGCCCTTCCGCCGACCGGCGCACGCTGCGGATGGCCGTCGTCGTGCTGTCCGATGCTTCCCTGACCGCCGAGGAACGCCTCGCCGCGGGCTTCTCCGCAGAAGTGGCGGCGATCGTCGACCGCCAGCCGATCCGCGAACTGGTGACAGTCTCCGAGCCGTACCCGCTGCTCGTGGAGCGCGAGCTCGCCGGCCGGGGTGCCTGGTACGAATTTTTCCCCCGTTCCGAAGGCGCCGTCCGTAACCACGAAACAGGCGAATGGACCTCCGGTAACTTCCGCACCGCCGCGAAGCGCCTGGACGCCGTTGCGGCCATGGGCTTCGACATCATTTACATGCCGCCGATCCACCCGATCGGCGTCCAGCACCGCAAGGGCCCGAACAACACGCTGCTGGCCGGACCGCACGATCCCGGTTCGCCGTGGGCAATCGGCGGGAAGGAGGGCGGACACGACGCCATCCATCCTGACCTCGGCACCTTCGAAGACTTCGACGCCTTCGTGGCGCGGGCCGGAGAACTGGGGCTCGAAGTCGCCCTGGACCTGGCCTTACAGGCCGCTCCGGACCACCCCTGGGTGCAAAGCAATCCGGAATGGTTCACCACCCGCGTGGACGGCAGCATCGCCTACGCCGAAAACCCGCCGAAGAAGTACCAGGACATCTTCCCGCTCAACTTCGACAACGACCCCGCGGGCCTGTCCAACGAGATTCTGCGCATCGTATTGCTCTGGGTGAGCCACGGGGTGAAGATTTTCCGCGTGGACAACCCGCACACCAAGCCCGTGTGGTTCTGGGAATGGCTGATCGCGAAGGTCAACAAGAAGAACCCCGAAGTTGTTTTCCTCGCGGAGGCATTCACCCGGCCGGCTATGATGCACGCCCTCGGCCGCGCAGGCTTCCAGCAGTCCTACACGTACTTCACCTGGCGGAACACCAAGGAGGAGCTCGAGGAGTACTTCCAGGAGGTCAGCCACGAGTCCCCCGCGTACTTCCGGCCGAACTTCTTCGTCAACACTCCGGACATCCTCACCGAGTACCTGCAGTTCGGCGGGCCGGCAGCGTTCAAGATCCGTGCCGCCCTCGCCGCCACGGCAAGCCCCATCTGGGGTGTCTACGCCGGCTACGAGCTCTATGAGCACGTCGCCCGGCCGGGCGCTGAAGAGTACATCGACAACGAAAAGTTCGAGTACAAGGCACGGGACTGGGATGCGGCGGCGGCATCGGGCCGTACGCTGGCCCCGTACCTGACGCGCTTGAACGAAATCCGGCACACCCATCCGGCGCTGGGGGATCTGCAGAACCTGACGGTCCACCACAGCACGGACGACGCCACCGTGGTGTATTCCAAGCACAAGACCCTTCCCGACGGGACCAAGGACACCCTGATCATCGTGGTCAACGTGGATCCGCACGGTACCCGGGAGAGCACCGTGGCACTGGACCTGGCCGCATTGGAGCTGGACCCCGACGACCTGACGCACAATGGTGGGTTCATGGTGGATGATCTTGTGACCGGCGAAAGCTGGGAATGGGGGGAGTACAACTACGTCCGGCTGGACGCCCATGTCGAACCCGCACACATTCTTAGCATCCGGAGGTAGCACGAGTGAGTTTCAGCCCGACCAACCCCAACCAGCACTTCAGCCCGAAGGGGACCTTTGAACTGAACGCACCCGGACTCCCACACGACCCACTCTGGTACCGCAAGGCGGTTTTCTACGAGGTGCTGGTCCGGGGCTTTGCAGACGGCAACGGTGACGGCTCCGGTGACTTCCACGGCCTGATCGAGAAACTTGACTATCTGCAGTGGCTGGGCGTCGACTGCCTCTGGCTTCCGCCGTTCTTCCAGTCCCCGCTCCGCGACGGCGGCTATGACATCTCGGACTATAACTCCGTGCTCGACGAGTTCGGCACCATCAGCGATTTCAAACGCCTCGTGGCTGAGGCCCATGCACGCGGCGTCCGGGTCATCATCGACCTGCCGCTGAACCACACCTCAGACCAGCACCCGTGGTTCCAGGAGTCGCGTAAAGACCCGGACGGACCATTCGGTGACTTCTACGTCTGGAGTGACACGGACGAAAAGTACGAAGACGCCCGGATCATCTTCGTCGATACCGAGGAGTCCAACTGGACCTTTGATCCGATCCGCCGCCAGTTCTTCTGGCACCGCTTCTTCAGCCACCAGCCGGACCTCAACTTCGAGAACCCGAAGGTCATTGACGCTCTCTTCGACGTCGTCCGTTTCTGGCTGGACCAGGGCATTGACGGCTTCCGGGCCGACGCCATCCCGTACCTCTTCGAGGAGGAGGGAACCAACTGTGAAAACCTGCCGCAGACCCACGAGTTCCTCCGCAAGCTGCGCAAGATGGTCGACGAAAGCTACCCGGGCCGGGTCATCATCGCCGAAGCCAACCAGCCTCCCGTCGAGGTCGTCGAGTACTTCGGCACCGAAGAGGAACCGGAATGCCACATGGCCTTCCACTTCCCGATCATGCCGCGGCTCTACTACGCACTGCGGGACCAGAAAGCCGCGCCCATCATTGAGACGATGAAGGACACCCCGAACATCCCCGCAGGGGCCCAGTGGGGGACCTTCCTGCGGAACCATGACGAGCTGACCCTGGAAATGGTCACCGCCGACGAACGTGCCGCCATGCTCGGCTGGTACGCGCCGGACCCGCGCATGCGTGCCAACATCGGCATCAGGCGCCGGCTCGCACCGCTGCTGGATAACTCCCGCTCCGAAATCGAACTTATCAACGCCATGCTCCTGTCCCTGCCCGGCAGCCCGTTCCTGTATTACGGGGACGAGATCGGCATGGGGGACAACATCTGGCTTGAGGACCGCGACGCCGTCCGCACGCCGATGCAATGGAATCCGGACCGCAACGCCGGGTTCTCCCATGCGGATCCGGGCAAGCTGTACCTGCCTGTGATCCAGTCGCTGGTCTACAACTACAGCATGGCCAACGTCGAGGCGGAGGCCGCCCATTCGGGCTCACTGCTGCGCTGGACCCGGCAGATCCTCAGCGTCCGCAAGAACCACCCGGCCTTCGGCCTGGGCGGGTTCGAGCATGTGGAAGCCGATCACGACGTCGTCCTCGCCTATTTGCGGGAGCTTCCGGCCGGCAATTCGGCCGGCGAGGACGCCGAAACGATCCTGTGCGCTTTCAACCTTTCCCAGCACCCGGTGGCGACCACGCTGCGGGTGCCGAGGTTCGCTGGGCGAGGTCTTCGGGACGTATTCGGCGGACAAGCCTTCCCCGGTATCGGCGATGACGGAACGCTGACCCTGACGCTGGGCAGCCACGATTTCTTCTGGTTGCGGATCCGCTCGGCTGCCTCCAATCCGGCCTCGCCATTCACTCAGGCGATGCCCATCCTGTCCATCGAAGGCTGATATGACCCGACCTACCCTGCCCCCCGCCCTGAGCGGACTGCTCGGCGGCTGGCTTCCGGGCCAGCGCTGGTTTCCTGTCAAAACGGCAGAGTTCAGCTTTGAGCCGGTAGGCGTGCTGCGCCTGGCCCCAGGACGCGCCGACGCTGAGTTTGAGGTCTGGCTGCTCGCGGTGACCTACCCGACGGCGGACGGAAACCGGACCGACGTCGTGCAGGTGCCGCTCAGCTTCCGCCACTCCCCGCTGCCCGGTGCAGAATCCGCGCTGCTGGGGGAGACAGATAAGGCGGGAAGAGCCGCGCCCGGCGACGCATCAGCGACGCCGACGCCGGCCGAGGCTGGTGCTCCGAATCCCGTGCAGCGTTGGATTTACGACGGCGTCCACGACCCCGGGTTTGTCGCGGCGTGGCTGGAACTCATGCGAAACGGCGACACAAGCCCGGTCGGAAACGCCGGCGGGCATCTCGTCGCGTCAGGCTATCGCCTGCCCTTCGCCACCGGCACGGTGAAAGTCCTCTCCGGCGAGCAATCGAACAGTTCGGTGATTGTCCACGACGGAGAATCTGCCGCGATCCTGAAGTTCTTCCGTGTCCTCTCCGAGGGCCAGAACCCGGAAGTTGAAATCGGGGCAGCCCTCACCGCCGGTCGCACGGCGGAGGTCCCGGCCACCCTCGGCTGGGTCACCGGCGAATGGGAGACCCCGACGGGCGACCCGCAGGGCGGGACCCGGCCCGCCCAGGGCGAGCTTGCCGTGGCCCATGAGTTCCTCGCCGGCGGGCTTGATGCCTGGCGGCTGGCCGTCCAAGCGGCGAGCCAGGGACGGGACTTCACCGCCGAGGCGCACGCGCTCGGCGCAGCCACGGCAACCGTGCACCGCCGGCTGGCCGAGTTTCTCGGGGTGGCCACGGAGGCCGTTCCGGGCGGCATCATCGCGCCCGGCGTGGCCCAGCGCGTCCGCCAGTCCTGGGCGCAGGCCGGCCGCATCGTGGGCGGCTACGACGAAGCCCTCGAAGAGCTCCTGCGCCGCCTCCGCGGCTACAGTGCGGGTCCGCTTCAGCGCATCCACGGCGACCTCCACCTGGGACAGATCCTCCAGGTGCCCGGCGGGGCAGGAGCGGCTCCGCGGTGGGCCATCCTCGACTTCGAGGGTGAGCCGCTGCGGCCCATCTCGGAACGGAATTTCCCCGACGTGCCGCTGCGCGACGTCGTCGGGATGCTGCGGTCCTTTGATTACGCGGCCGGCGCCGCCGTCCGGGAGTCAGCCGAAGCGGACGTCCCGGCGAACTGGGTGGACGATTGCGCCGAGGCTTTCCTGGCGGGCTACGCGGAGGTCATCCCCGGAAGCATCGACCGCGATGCGCCACTGTTCGTGGCCCTCTGGCTGGACAAGGCGCTTTATGAAGTCATCTACGAAGTACGGAACAGGCCGGACTGGCTTTCCATCCCGGTAAACGCATCACGACGTCTCCTCGGCAGTACAGGCTCCGGCGATCCGGCCGAAGCCGAAGCGGAAGGTATCACCATGACAGGATCAGCACGGATCGATCGGCCCGGAGCTCCGCTCCCCGTGGACGCGGACACCCTCGCGAGGGTCGCGGCCGGCGAGCACCACGCACCGCACTCCGTCCTCGGCGCACATTTCGATGACCATGGCCACGTCACTATCCGTTCCGTGAAGCACATGGCCGAGGCCGTCTCCGTTGTCACGGCAGCCGGCACGGTCCCCATGCACCACGAGGCCGGCGGCGTGTGGGTGGCCGTACTGGACCCGCTGGAACCCGGTCATGTGCCGGACTACCGCCTCGAGGTGACGTACGAGGGCGAAGGGCCGCTGACCGTCGATGACCCGTACCGCTACCTGCCCACCGTCGGGGAAGTGGACCTTCACCTCATCGGCGAGGGCCGGCACGAGCGGCTTTGGGATGTCCTCGGCGCACACGTACAGCACTACAAGTCCTCCGTCGGCGACATCGACGGTGTCTCCTTCGCCGTGTGGGCCCCGAACGCGCAGGCCGTGCGCGTCAAGGGCGACTTCAACGGCTGGGACGGCCGCGAGCACTCCATGCGCTCCCTGGGCTCCTCCGGAGTCTGGGAACTCTTCATCCCCGGCGTTTTGGCAGGGGCGTGCTACAAGTTCGAAATCAGGACCCGGCACGGCTACTGGGTGGAGAAAGCGGACCCGCTGGCGTTCGGCACCGAGGTGCCCCCGCTGACGGCCTCCCGCGTCGTGGAACCGTCCTACGTCTTCAAGGACGCCGAGTGGATGGAGGCCCGGGCCGCCCGGGATCCGCACAACTCGCCGATGAGCGTCTACGAGGTCCACCTGGGCTCGTGGCGGCAGGGGCTGAACTACCGCGAGATGGCCCAGCAGCTCGTCGACTACCTCGACGAGACCGGCTTCACCCACGTCGAGCTGCTGCCGGTGGCCGAGCACCCGTTC
>JAODMA010000471.1 GCA_025464545.1 Arthrobacter sp.
CTTTTCAGCGTTAAACCATTTGACGGTACCAGTAGCCATTATTTTTGTCCTTCGTGAAGGTGGAGGAAAAGTCCCGACTTTCGGGTCCTCCGGTGTGGGGTGCTCAAAACCGCTGCTTCAGAAGAACAAGGTCTTGCAACCTTGCGTACTGCCTGAACTACGAACTGCATAAACACAACAACAGGATCAACCCTACAGGAGATTTCCGGCGCGGATTACCACTGCGGTTGCGGGGTTGCCCCGGCCGCCTTCTGAAGGACCTCCACCGGGGGACGTCTCCGGCCCTAGAATGGCGGCATGACACCGCAGGAGCTGGCCAACCTGACGCACCTCCGCCGGGCGCGGGACCTGATCGACCGCGACTACGCCCGGCCACTGGATGTGCCTGCCATGGCTGTCGGCGCCCACATGTCTCCGGCGCACTTCTCCCGCCAGTTCAAAGCGGCCTACGGCGAGACGCCCTACAACTACCTCATGACCCGGCGGATTGAACGCGCCATGGCGTTGCTGCGGGCAGGCGCCAGCGTGACGGATGCCTGCATGGAGGTCGGCTGTACCTCGCTGGGATCGTTCAGCTCACGCTTCACCGGGATCGTCGGTATGCCGCCCAGCGAGTACCGTTCCCGGCAGCACGAAGCCGTCAACGCCATGCCCTCGTGTATTGCCCGGCTGCGCACGCGGCCCGCCCGCAAGCCGAGCAGGATTGAAGAAGCGCCCCCGCAGCCGCTGCAATAGCGTGGAAGACATGAACATCTCACTGCAGTACGCACAAATCACCGTCAACGACCTCGACGAGTCGCTCGCGTTCTATCGGGACGTGCTCGGCCTGGAGGTGCACAACGACGTCGGCTCGGACGGGCAGCGCTGGGTCACCGTCGGCAGCACGGCCCAACCGGATCTGGAGCTGGTGCTGTCCGTCCCGCACGCCGGCCGTTCCCAGGACGACGGCGACGCCCTCCAGCAACTGCTCGTCAAAGGCGCCCTCCCCATTCTCGTGTTCCGCACGGATGATCTCGACGCCACGTTCGAAGCGGTTCGGGCCTCCGGCGCGGAGGTCCTCCAGGAACCCATCGTCCAGCCATGGGGCCCGCGCGACTGTGCCTTCCGCGACCCCTCCGGCAACATGGTCCGCTTCAACCAGGCCTGACGCGTCAACTCCCGCGCAACGGCCAGGGACGCCATCCGCCGGGCACATCCCGCAGCCGGATTTCAGCGTCGTGCAGGCGGGCTGCGGCGGCCGGGGCGGGTTCGCCTTGGCCGCTTTCTGAGCCGGAGCCGTCGAACGAGGTCAGGGCGAATTCACTCCACCGCTTGCGGCCCACCGGGTAGCGTTCGCTGTATCCACCGGCCGCGACCGTGAGCACGAGCATTTCGAGCCGGCCCGCTGCTGCCTCAACCGTCTCGTCGCAGGCATCGCAGCCACAGACCGGAAACGGAAAGTCGTGCAGCAATCCGGCGTGCACCACAACTCCCGGGTACCCGGTCAGCACAACCGTCAGGGACGCCGCCCCTGAACGCCGCGGGGTAACTTTGACCGCCTGCCGCACGTCCCGCCGCTCCATCAGCAACTCCCGGACATGGGCAGGATCGTCCTGGACGTCGACGTCGTACACAGCCGTGAGATGGTCGATCAGGGCACGGGCGACGTCGTGGAGCCCGGCGAAGCGCTCGGGGTGGCTGTCCACGCTGTAGGCATCAGGGTCGGGTCCGCCCGCGCCCCACTGAGAGCCATAGGGAATGGGCTCCCCGTTCCGGGAGTAGTACGTCGCCGCCGGCAGGTCCGGCCGGACATAACCGGGCTGTCCTGCCGCCGGGGACACCGGGAGGGGCCGCATTGGCGGTGGCTCCTCCGGCTCTTCCTGGGCCCAGTCCAACAGCGTGGCTACGAGCCCGCGGACCGCAGCGTCGTCCGCGCTGCGCAGACCCTCGAGCAGGCGATCCATCTCGAACCGCTTCTCCCGGTTTCCCACGGTGGATGGGGCTCCTTCGTAGGCGGTCCACTCCGCATCCGGCCTCAATCCGGCGATGGTGTTCCCGGCGAAGACGGCCGCCGCGGCACTGAGTGCACCGTCGCTTTCAATCTGGGAGCCGAACCTCCGCAGGAACCGGATAAGCCGCTCCGGATCCGCCGCCAGTTCCCCGGCCTGAACTCCCTGCGCTACGCAGAAGTCCACGAACGGGGCATAGCCTCTCAGGTGCCGGACAACTGCGGGGCCTGGCCCTGGCCGCTACAGCGCGCTGCCGCGTGACATCGGCTCCGGCAAAGCGGTGGGCTGCCCGTCAAACAAGTCCTCGGATGTCCCCATAGCGCGATCCTAGTCCGCGCGGCAGCGAGCGCCGCGGATTTTCGTTGGTGCAGCAGCGGTTCCGGGCCCGCTAAGCGGAGGGCTGGCCGCGACTGAGTCGCGCCTCTTCCCGCCCCGCCGGTCGCTTGCTACGATTGCTACGGAGGCAGCCGTGACAACCATTCCGCACCGCGAACTGCGCAACCAGAGCAGCAAGATTCTGGAGCGCGTGAAGAACGGCGAAACGATCGACGTCACCAACAACGGCGAGGTCGCTGCGACGCTGATCCCACCGTCGGCCTCCCCTTTCGAGCGGCTGCTGCTGGCTGGGCAGGTCCGGCCGGCTGCCGGCGTCGTTGACTTCCAGGCCCTGCCGCGCATCCATAAGGACTCCGGTACGGCGGAAATCCTGGCCGATGTCCGCGGGGACCGTTGATCATCTACGTGGACACATCCGCTGTCCTCAAACTGGTGGTGGAGGAGAAGGAGTCATCCTCCGCCGCCGAATACCTTTCAACAGCGGCGGCGCGCGGTGACAAGCTGGTGGCGTCCATGCTGCTCTACACGGAACTTCATTGCGCGGCGCACCGGCGCGGGTTTCCCGGCGGACTGGTCAATTCCGTGCTCCGCGGAATCAACCTGCTGGATCTGGTGCGCTCGGACCTGATGTACGCCGCCGCCCTGCCCGGCGGTTTGCGGAGCGCCGATGCCATCCATCTCGCGGCTGCCATCCGGGTGGAGTCCGACGTCCTGGTAGCCTACGACGCCGAACTGCTGGCCGCCGCGGTGGACGCCGGCCTCAACGTCCTGTCCCCGGGCAGCAGCGCCCCATCGTCTGGTGGCCGGGACTTCAACGAGCGGTAAGCCCCAGCGCCACGCTATGAGCCGTAACTACCGGACGGCGTTGTTGGCGTTCACGCGCCCATGGGCCCAGTTGGTGCCAGTCCCGGAAATCTCGTCGGCGGTTGATTCGACGTCGGCCCGGATGGACGTGTTCGTGGCGCCAGCGTGGGAGCTCCAGGCAAGCGCGGCAGTGGCAGCGACGATGGGTGCGGACATTGAGGTGCCGTCGCCGACGTCGTAACCGAAAGAGCGCTTGTTCTGCGTCCCGAGGACAAACGTGTGGTTCGGGAACGTTGAGTAGACATTGACTCCTGGTGCTGCGACGTCCACCCAGCTGGCTCCGTAGTTTGAGAAGGATGCTTTGGCGTCGGTGTTGTCCGTAGCGGCGACGGCAATGACGTTGCGGTATGCGCCGGGGTAGAGCTTGGCCTGGCCACCGCCGTTGCCTGCCGCGGCCACGAGCACCACGCCCTTGCTCCAGGCGTTGTTGACGGCAGTTTCGAGGGTGCGTGACGCCCGCACCCCGAGGCTCATATTGATAACCTTGGCGCCGTTACTGACGGCCCAGTTGATACCGTCCGCCAGGGCTGAGCTGGATCCAACCCCGCTGTCGTTGAGGACCTTGCCGTCCAGGATGGTGCATCCCGGACACACACCGGCAACGCCAGTCGTGTTGTTGGCGGTGGCGGCGACAATGCCGGCCACGTGCGTGCCGTGCCCGTAGTTGTCTTCACCGGCTTTTCCATTACTGAAGTTGGCGCGTGCAACAACCTTTGGGGTGATGTCGCCGTTGTCGCTGGCGACACCCGAATCGAGAACGGCGACTTTGATGCCGGTACCTGTCGTGACGTTCCACGCTTCGACGGCGTCGACATCTGCATCCGCTGTGCCCCCGGCTACAGATAACGTGTTGGCGGTGTTCGTGAAGGATTGGCCGCTGTTTTGCAGAGCGTACTGGCGAGGGAAATACTCGTCAGCCGTAGCGGCGGTGACCAGTTCGTCCGGCTCGGCGTACTCAACCGCCGGGTTGCGGCTCAAGGCTTGGATGAGCTGTGACTCCTTACCGGCGGGCACCTGGATACGTTGAGCGCCAGTGCTGCCGATAGCGGGACCTTCCCTAAAGCTGTGCTGGCGCAGTACAGCGGCTGCCGCACCATTGTCGCGGAATTTGACCATAATGTGCCCCGCGATGGGTGATGACTGGGTGGCCGCGTTGCTCGTGGTCACTGCGTTGCTTGGGGCTGCCAACGCGATTGCGCCACAGCCTATGACCGCCGCTGCGAAACTAGCTATGAGGATTCTTTTCATGCGGAGTATCTTGCTTCAATCTGACCTGGCTAGATAGGGTCTGTCGGCACATTACATGCCGGCTCACCGATGGGTGCCCTGGCTCCATCTGTCCGCACCGGTTCAGGTGCCTGCCGGGTTCTCTACCCGCGGTGCCCCGAGGTCGCCTCTGCCATCGCCCGGACGGGCGGGCTGTCCGGGCTGTCCGGGCTGTCCACGCGGGCGTCGCCGCGGATCCGGCGACCCACGGCGCGCCCCGCGGCCACCGACAGACGGTGGGAAGGCTGTTCCACGAATCGGAAGAACAGCTCGGCAGCCACCAACGAGGCGGCCACGGAGACGGCGAGCGCCAGGGGTAGCGAAACTGAGCGCAGCAAGGTGACGCCGGCCAGGATGATCGGAAGGTGCACCAGGTAGAGGCTGAAGGACACGCGTCCCAGCCATTGCGCGACCGCCGTGTTCGCGAGCCTCTTTGCCGAGCCGCAGGACACGAACAGCAAGACGATCAGCACCGCACCCGCGGTGACAACGGCCTCGACGCCGGGGATCGGCTGCTCGGGGCTGATCCACTCCGCGTTGGCCAGGAAAACGCCCGCGGCGGCCACGAAGAACCAGACGAAGCGAGGCCAGGACTGGGTCAGCTCACGAATCCGCGCCCGTTCAGCGCCGAGGACGGCACCGATGGCGAAGATCGGGAGATAGGACA
>JAODMA010000472.1 GCA_025464545.1 Arthrobacter sp.
GGCCAGCAGCGCGCAGAGCAGGCCCAGGACAAGGCGCGGCAAGATCGGCCTGACGTGGGGGTAGAGACGGCTGATGGAGGAGAAAAAGGGAGTCTGCTTGGCCATGCCTGCTTCTTAATACGTGCCCGCGGGTATCTGACGCAACTGGATGTAGTTTCCTGTAGCAACTACCCTAAGCCATCGGGTGACCTGGTTCACAGCAAATCGGCACCCTCAGAATCTCGCCCAGTGATGACATTCCGCAATGCCCTCCCGGCGTGCCCTCCGGTGGGACATGTCCGGTCCTGGCAGCGGGGTATGGGCATAAGCCCACTATGTCCAGCCGTGGCCTCAGGGGGAGGGCATGTCCCCCGGCGACGTCGGGCTCAGGAGGAGGGCATGTCCTGCGGGGACCGCAGGAGGGCGGGATCAGGGGCGGGGCGTGAGCGTGAGGAGCACGGCCTCGGGCCTGCAGGCGATGCGGACCGGGGCAAAGCGTGAGGTGCCGATGCCGCCGGAGACGTTGACCGGCGTCGTGCGTCCGTTGCTTTGCCAGTCGTTCAAGCCCTTGGCGCGCCAGGTGGGGAGGTCGCAATTGGAGACCAGGGCGCCGTAGCCCGGAAGGCAGATCTGGCCGCCGTGGGTGTGTCCGGCGAACAGCAGGTCCGCCCCGTCCTCGGTGAAGTGGTCCAGGACGCGCTGGTACGGGGCGTGGGCGACGGCGATGCGCAGGTGCGCGGACGCATCCTGGCCCCTGGTGCCGCGCGGCCAGCCCGCGTAGCGTTCGAGGCCGAGGTGCGGATCGTCCACGCCGGAAAAATCAACGCGCACGCCCCTGACCACCAATGACTGGGTGCGGTTGGTGAGGTCCACCCAACCGCCCATTCCGAAGCCGGAGCGCAGCCGCGGCCAGTCCAGTTCGACCGGGTTCTGGCGTTCCCCGGAGGGCCCGCGCAGGTAGGAGGCGGGGTTTCTGAGCTGCGGGCCAAAGTAGTCGTTGGAACCGGGCACAAAGACGCCCGGGAACTCCATCAGGGGTTGCAGCGCCTGCAGCAGGGGTTCCACCGCCTTGACGTGGCTGAGGTTGTCACCGGTGTTCACGACGAGATCGGGTTTCAGGTCCGCCAGCGAGGCGAGCCACGCGGCCTTCCGGCGCTGGCCGGGCACGAAGTGGATGTCGCTGAGGTGCAGCACCCGTATCGGTCCGTGGCCCGGCTGGAGAATGGCCAGTGATTCCTCGCGCAGGACGAACTGGTTCTTCTCCCACAGCCCGTAACCTGCGGCGGCGGCACCGGTGGCCGCGCCGAAGGCTGCAGTCACGGCAAGTCCGCGCCCAATGCCACGGACGCGGCCGGCGAGCGTGGTTCCCCCGGCCACGTCTACTTCTTCTTGTCGCTGGGGCTAGGTGACGGCGCCGGGGCCTCGGTGGGCGCGGGTGCCGCCTCCTTGGTCGCCGGGGTCGTGGGGCGCACGATCGGCGCCGGACCGGTGACCAGGCTGGACGGCGGGGCGGGGAACGGATTCGTCCCGTAGGTCGGGGCCACCGCCGACATGAAGTTCGAGAACTGCGGACCCGCGATCATGTAACCGTCAACGCCCCGGTAGAACTTGCCGTTGATGGTGACGTTCTGGCCGGCCCGCTGCTGCGATTCGAGGGCGTCACCGAACCATGACGCCGTCGCCAGTCCGCTGGTGTGGCCGACCACCCAGGTGGAGCCGTTGTTGTTGGAGGTACCGGTCTTGGCCGCGATCGGGAAGGTGGTACGGGTAGAGATCCGGGGCTGGATCAACGAACCGGAACCCCTGTTGAGGACTTCCTGCAGGGCGAAGTTGACGCCGCGGGCCACCTCGGGTCTGAGTGCGTCGCGGCAGTTCGTGGCCTGGGCCGGAAGCTGTGCGCCGGTCTGGTCCGTCACCTCGGTGATGGCGATCGGTTCGCAGTACTTGCCGTCGTTGGCGAAGGTGGCGAAGGCACTGGCCATGGTCAGCGGCGACGTCTGCGTGGAGCCCAGCAGGTTGGCTGTCGTGAACATGTTGATCTTCGGATTGGGTTCGGTGATTTTTCCGGTGTCGTCCCGTGCCGGAAGGCCCGAGTGGAGACCGACGGCGTCAACGGTCTTCTGGATGCCGCAGAAGTCCAGCTGTGCAGCCGAGGCGAAGGTGACGGTGTTAATCGAGTTGTAGAGGCCTTCCAGCACCGTCATGGACCGGTAGTAGTTCTCTTCGGCATTCTGCAGGTCGTCTGCCGCGCCGAGGCCCTTTTCGGCGGTGTTGTAGGCGCCGGTGGTCACGCCGCAGGAGTTCCGCCACCTGAAGTTCAGCGGGTACCTGCGTACGGCACCGTTGACGGTGGTGTACATCGACCTGCCCTCGTTCAGCCATTCGGCGAATGTGAACGGCTTCATGGTCGAGCCCGGCTGTGCGCCGCCGAGGCCGTTCAGGTCGTTGCCTTCGGCGTCGTACTGGTCGACGCTGAAGTTCAGCTGGGAATCGAACTTGCCCTCGGCGGGGAACCACACGGTGTTTTGGGCCATGTTGGTGATCTTGCCGGTGCCGGGCTGGACGGAGACGAGGGCCGCGCCCCACTTATCCGGATTCGGGCCGGCGGATCCGTCCACCTGGGCCTGGGCCGCGGCCTGCGCGCTCGGGTCGAGGGTGGTCTTGATGGTCAGGCCGCCGCGGAAGACTTTCTTCGCCCGCTCGTCGGCGTCGGCACCGTAGGCCGGGTTGTTCAGCAGCAGGTGGAGCACATAGTCACAGAAATAGGGGGCCGTGGTGGAGTAGGCGCAGCCCTGCCGGGCCGGGGTGACCTTGGTTTCCACCGGGGTGGCGACGGCGGCGTCGTAGTCTGCCCGCTGGATCTTTCCGGTGCTGAGCATCGAGCTGAGCACGAGGTCCCGCCGGTTCTTCGCATTTTCCGGGTTGGCGATCGGATCGTAGAAGGACGGGCTGTTCACGACGCCGGCCAGCAGCGCTGCCTGCGGCAGCGTCAGGTCCTTCGCTGTGGTGCTGAAGAAGAACTTGGAGGCAGCTTCAATCCCGTAGGCATCCCGGTTGAAGAACACGATGTTCAAGTAGCCCTCGAGGATCTGCTCCTTGGTGAACTTCTTTTCCAGCGCGATGGCCAGCTTCATCTCGCGGAGTTTGTCCCCGACACCTTTGTTGACGCCGTTCAGGAGGACCTCGTCGCCCTTGCCCTCGGCCTCGAGGGAGGAATTGATGACGTTGTTGACATACTGCTGCGTAATGGTCGACGCGCCCTGCTTGTTGCCGCGGGCGGTGCTGATGAGGGCCCGCATAATGCCGGTGGTGTCCACGCCGCCGTGCTCGTAGAAGCGGCTGTCCTCAATGGCGATCACCGCATCCTTGATGTATGGCGACATCTGGTCCAGGGAAACCCGGGTGCGGTTCTCGGCGTAGAGGTTGGCGATGACGCTGCCGTCAGACGCCAGCACTGTTGTCGACTGGCTGGGCGGATCCACCTGCAATTCGGCCGGAAGAGTGTCAAAAAATTTGATCGACCCGCTCGCCGCGCTGCCGGAAACGGCAGCGGCGGGGACCAGCAGCCCCGCCACCAGGACACCACAAATGGCGCTCACACCCAGGAAAAGAAGGACTTTTCCGAGGGTGGTGGCCGTGTCGAATAAAGGGTTCTTACCAGTCGCCATGTTTTCCACTTTACCGGCAAGTACTAGGCTTACGTTCATGACGAAATGGGAGTACGCCACGATTCCGCTGATTATCCACGCTACCAAGCAGATCCTGGATCAGTGG
>JAODMA010000154.1 GCA_025464545.1 Arthrobacter sp.
TCGCGCCGCAGCAACCCGGCAACGTACACGGGCCTGCTCGAGCCGATCCGCAAGGCGTTTGCCAAAGCCAACGGCGTGAAGCCGGCGCTTTTCAGCTCCAACTCCGAGGGCGCCTGCCCCACCTGCAACGGCGCCGGCGTAATCTTCACCGAACTGGGCGTCATGGCCACCGTCGAGTCCACCTGCGAGGACTGCGAGGGCAGGCGGTTCCAGGCGTCAGTCCTGGAATATACGCTGGGCGGCCGCAACATCGCCGAGGTGCTGGCAATGTCCATGACCGAGGCCGAGGAGTTCTTCAGCGAAGGGGAGGCCCGCACGCCAGCGGCCCACAAGATCCTCGACCGGCTCGTCGACGTCGGACTTGGTTACCTCACCCTCGGCCAGCCGCTCACCACGCTGTCCGGCGGCGAGCGGCAGCGCGTGAAACTGGCCACCCAAATGGCTGAGAAGGGTGACGTCTACGTCCTTGACGAACCGACCACCGGCCTCCACCTCGCCGACGTCAAGAACCTGCTGGGCCTGCTCGACCGGCTCGTGGACTCCGGCAAGTCGGTCGTTGTGATCGAGCATCACCAGGCAGTCATGGCACACGCGGACTGGATCATCGACCTCGGCCCGGGCGCCGGCCACGACGGCGGCCGGATCGTTTTCGAGGGCACGCCGGCGGAGCTGGTTGCTGCCCGGTCCACCCTCACCGGCGAGCATCTCGCTGCCTACGTGGGCGCCTGACCACGGGGCCTGCGGCGCCGTCTGGCGCGGGGGCGTAGAAGTGAGCTGACCGCGGGTCGTATGCTGTCCCTATCGGTCCAGCAGTGAACCGTCGTGTTTCAGATCTCGAGCGTGAAACGTGGCCCAGGAAATCTCAGCCGACAGCGCCCAGATGGCGGACGCCGCCCTCTGGGAAATTCGCTTCGACAGCCCGGACATCGATACCTTCCTTCACGCGGCAATCGGTGAGTTCGTCAACGATCTCGGCGCCCCGGGCAGGGGTATCAGTTGGGCGATATCGCTCCTTCGGGCACAAGGGAGCATCACTCTGGCGTCCGGCAGTGTTGCCTCGGAGGCCGTCGACCGGTCACAGTCCGCGTTTGACGATATTCCCTCCCTCGCAGCGGTCCGCAGTGGGGAGTTCGTGCTCGTCACCGATTCGGCTATGGAGCGCCGTTGGCCGGGGTACGCCAACACGGCTGCCGGCTTGGGAATCCGCTCTGTGTTGTCCGTTCCCCTCATTCCTGCCGCCATGTTCCGCACCACGTTCAACCTGTATGCCCCACGGCCACATGTCTTCACGAGTGCAGACATCACGGCAGCGATCAGGTTTGTGCGTCATGCCTCCTGGACCCTGAGCTTGGCGCAACAGGTACGGCAGAGGGACAGATTTGGTGAGGAGCTTTCCTCGGCCCAGTTGTCCCGGGCCTTGTCTGCATTGGCGTTACGGACGCTCGTGCGCGAATACGGGTTCAGCATCGAGGCGTCCCTCGAGTACCTTCGGCGCGCCGCGGGCAACATCCCCCAGCCCGGGGATCAGGTCGCCCCTGTAATCATGTGGGATTTCCACCGAGCCGATCCGGCACCGCGGGAGAGCTCCAAAGTCCGCGCGGCACGCGCTACCAGGTCCCGGACCGCCAGCCGGAGATCCAGTCTCGGTCAGTGAAGGCCGACGTCAGTGATGGCCGACGGGGGTGGTCCCGAACATCAGCGTTTGCCGGCTCACGTCGTAGAAGACGGTATCCGCGGTGGACAGGAGATCCTGCAGGTTGTCCGCGTCATCGGCGTCGATGGTGAGGACCTCCTCCCAGGCCCCCTCATCAAGCACGAGCTGCAGCGTCCACGTGCCGGGTCCGCCCGCGTCCCCGGCAATCCAGCTGAACTGGTAATGGCTGAGCTGGCGTACTTTGATGCTGTCGTCCGTGATTGGCTGCTTCGGTGTAGGGCTCATTGTCTTATCCTTGCCGGCTGCCTCCGCCGCGCAGCCTCGTCGCTGTGGTCCTGACTGTCTGCAATGCTGGTTTCACCCGCCGGCGACCACATCAGCCGGGACCCTTAATGTAGCCCCGGGCCGCGGGCATGTAAATGATGAAGGTGTCGACGGGGAGCGGCGTGATGGGCCGCGTGGGCGTAAACTCGCTGCCATCGGACCGAGAGAAGGAACGTCCATGGACAAGGACCAAGCGGCACCGGCGGAGCCGGACCCGGACAACAGCAGTTCGCCGGGGAGCGGAAGCACGATACCGAAATCGAAGGACGGCGTCTGGATCACCTCGACTCCCGGCGGATCCAGTTTTGAGCCGGAAGAGGACGCCCCGGCACAGGACACCGGAGAGAGTGCCGGGGGATCAGAAAAGGAGACGTGATACAGGGGCACTCAGTTCCGGGCGGCTGTGAGTAACCGTATGTCCGCCAAGACGTCCTCGGGGCGGATGAAGACGAGCAGGGACTCGTCGTGCGGGCAACGGTCAGACGTCCATCCCACCTGGGTCATATCGCTTCCGCAGTACGCGCAGTGGGTTACCCAGGACAGGTGGGCCCGGTGCAGGCTTCGGCCCAGCGGCCCGGCGTTGATAACGTTCCCGACCCAGTAGAGTCCCACGGTCGGCGTGCCCATGGCCTGGGCAAGATGCCGGGGCCCGCTGTCATTTCCCAGCAGCACGCTGCAGCGCGCGAGCAAGGCTGCCAGGGTGCCGAGATCCAGCTGTCCGGCCAGCGAGATGACCTGCCGCGAGCAGGCAGCATCAACAACCTGGGACGCCAGGTCCTTCTCGTCACTGGCTCCGACGACGATCACCGTGCACCCATCGGCCGCACATGCGGCAGCCACCTCGCCGAACAGCTCCGCCGGCCACCTCCGGCGGGGGTCCGTTGCGCCAGGATGAATGGCAACAAGTGGGGACTCCAATTCGCCGAAGAGCAACTCAGCCTGGGCGACGAACTCCGGGAGCGGCCGGAGCCTGGCCTCCAGCTCGACAGGGGGAGCGCCCACGAGCCCCACCGCCTCAAGGGCTCGCAGCGGCTCGTGCTGGTAGTAGACGTAAGGAACGGAGCGGTCCAGATCCGCGGCATCCGCTGTTCGGAGCCCGGCCGAGTAACGGGCCCCGAGGCGCAGCAGGAACGGGTTGGAAAAGCGTCCGCCGCCGTGCAGTTGAACCGCCAGGTCGAACTGCTCCGCGGCCATGGCGGAGAAGAAGCGTTCAACCTCGACGGCGTCCTCCGGCCCTGGGCGGACCCCCTCGGCAAACGGCAAAACGCGCACGTCCCGCACCGGCCCATGGGTGCTCAGCAGCAGTTCGCGATGCAGCGGGGTCCCCAGCAACGTCAGGGAGGCCTGGGGGTAGGCCGCCCTGAGCGCGGCCACCGCGGGGAGAGCGAACATGAGGTCCCCGAGGCCGCCGCCGCGGAGTACGGCGATCTTGGTGATGTCCGGTAGCTTCTCCAGGACCGGTCCGACGCCCCAGCCAACTACCTCGGCGCCGCCGAATTCCGCGGTGGTCTCGTCCACTATCCGACTCCCGTCGCTTGTTGCTTTATCCGGGCCCCCGGCGCCGGCGTGCCCGCGGCGTCGTAGCGACCGCCGCCTGTACATAACCCGGTACCCCACATTGAGGTTCTGAAACACATTCCGGCGACAGGGTCACAGCAGGCCAAGGCCGCGGACCGCCGCCAGCACCTCATGGACCTCAACGCCGAGAAGTGCCGGGTCGGGTTCCACGGCGAAAGTGTCGCCCCGCCGCAATCCCGGCTTGGTCAGGACAGTATGCGGTCCTGGCGGTGGACCCCAATGGTCAGGGGAGGCCGGGCCAAAGAGCACCACGGAAGGACGCCGGTACGCTGTTGCGAGGTGGGCGGCGCCCGTATCGGCGGAGACCACAAGCCTGGCATCAGCGATCAGGGCCGCAAACGCGCTGAGGGACTGTTGTCCCGCCAAAACAACGTCCCCGCCGAGGCCCGCGAGGGCAGCGATCCGGGCAGCGCGCGGTCGTTCTGCGGCGCTGCCCGTGAAGACCACGTCATGATCGGCCAGCGCCAGTTCGGCCGCGACCTCGGCGAAGCGGTCCTCGGGCCAGAGGCGGCTTCCGTAGGCTGCTCCGGGATGGACCACCGTGGCGGCCGGCCGGTCCGTCCGCGCCGAGGGCAGGTTCAGCCGGAAGTCAGCGGAATCAGCCTCGATGCCGTGCCATTGCAGCAGCCGCGCCCACCGCTGCCGCTCGTGGATATCGTCTTCCCAGAGCGGGCCGGGCCGCCGATCGGAGGCATGCGATATGACCCGCTGCGGTCGAAGGGCTTCAATCCGGGACTCGCTCTCCGGGCCCCGTCCGTGCAGATTCACCGCGACATCCACCCGGCCCGGCGGCAGAGCCAACGGGACGTCGAGGCCATGGGTGGGAAGCAGCTCGTAACCCCCGACCAGCGCAAGTGCGTCTTCGAGCCAGTCCTGGGCGGCGTAGAGAAGCCGATGCGCAGGGTAGGCCCGGCGCAGGGCGTGCAACGCCGGTACCGCGACGAGCAGATCGCCGAGCTTCAGCGCCCGCAACACCAGCAGCACCGGCCGGTCGTCCTCTGATACGGGCACTGGGCCGCCTCCCGGTTCTGGAGCTACTTCTCCTCCTGATCGAGGAGTGTAGTCCGATGTTTAAGAATGAAGTACCAGTACATCGGGCGTCCTATTGACACGCTGCGGCTCCAGGCATAGCCTACAACCAAATGGTTGTAGATCAGAGAAGTGATGCCGGCCTCGACCGCCTTTTCCAGGCATTCGCCGATGCCACCCGCCGCGACATAGTGCGCCGGGTGACGGTGGGGGAGTATTCGGTGTCCGGACTCGCGGCGCTCTACACCATGAGCTTCGCCGCCGTTCAGAAACATGTGGCGGTGTTGGAACGCGCATCCCTGGTCACAAAGGAGAAGCGCGGAAGGGAGCAGATCGTGCGGGCCAATCACGAAGGTCTACAGAGAGCCCGGCGGTTGCTCGATGAGTACGAGGCGATCTGGCGGCAGCGTGCCGAGCGGATCGCAGACATCCTCGCTGAAAATTAGGAAGGGTTGCGCAATGACGGTTATCAGTTCCACCAAGAATCCCGAGTCGCTGAGCTTCACTCTTGTCGCCGAGTTCGACGCCGGCGTTGATCGCGTCTGGCAGATCTGGGAAGACCCGCGGCAACTCGAGCGCTGGTGGGGGCCGCCCACTTGGCCGGCGACCTTCGAAAAGCACGAATTCACGCCCGGCGGCGAGGCCAGCTACTTCATGACGGGGCCCGATGGTGAGAAGGCCCGCGGCTGGTGGCGCATCACCGCCGTCCAAGCCCCGACCCGTCTCGAGTTCGACGACGGTTTCGCGGACGACGACGGCGCTCCGGTCGAGGTCATGGGAACCACCCATGCCACTGTCACTCTCGAAGAAATCGGCGACCGCACGCGGATGACCATCCTTTCCACGTTCGAGTCCGAAGAACAGCTGAACAAAATGGTCGAGATGGGCATGGAAGAGGGCATGAAGGAAGCCGCCGGCCAGATCGACGCCCTGCTCGCCGAACACTCCCGCGCCTGATCCACGGGTCCGTCACTGACTATGGGTTAGAAAAGCATTCCTACCCGGCCTCCGCGGCAGCGACGGAGGAGCCCGCAGGCACCAGCCGCAGCCGGCCCACCCGTTCTCTGAGGATGCGCCGTGCCTCGCCGGGCAGCCCTTCGTCGCTGATGAGCTCGTCGGCTTCCTCCAGGCCGGCAATGGTGCTGATGCCAGAGGTTCCCCACTTGGTGTGGTCGGCAAGCACCACTACCCGGCGGGCTGCTGCCATGAAGGCGCGGTCCGTCTCGGCTTCCAGCACGTTCGGCGTGGTGAAACCGGCGTGGGCATCCACGCCGTGGACACCCAGGAAGAGGACGTCCAGGTGCAACTGCTTCAGGGCCGAGGTGGCCAGCGGACCCACCAGGGCATCCGAGGGAGTGCGTTCGCCGCCCGTGAGGATCACTGCCGACGGTGAGGAGCCCTGATGGAAGACGTCGGCGATCCGCACCGAGTTGGTGACCACCGTGATCCGGGGCCCGGCGTACAGCAGCCGGGCGAGCGCCCAGGTGGTGGTGCCCGCGCTGAGTCCCACCGCCATGCCCTCGCGCACCTGGGCGGCCGCCTCCTGCGCGATCGCGGCTTTCTCCTCCTGCAGCTGCGTCACCTTGAGCTCGAAACCCGGCTCGTGGGTGCTCGCGCCGCCCGGCAGCTTGGCCCCGCCGTGGATCTTCTCCACGGCGCCGGCGGCATCCAGCGCATCGATGTCACGCCGGACGGTCATCAGGGACACGCCCAGCATCCGCGCGAGGTCCGCAACGCGGACAATCCGTTCACGCTGGACCTCCGCGATAATGGCGGAATGGCGGGCTGCGGCTAGCATGCTGCATCCTTCGTAGGGGCTGACAGAGGTTCGAGGAGGAGAGGCGGATGGGCGGCCCCTTCTGCCCATCCTAATCTTCCCCGGGTGCGGAGGGACTTTCGCGTTTGGCGACTTCTTGTGTGCTCTATTGTTCGAAAATGTTTTATCGTGTACAAATTAGACCGTGACACGAACCACGATGACCAGGCTGGCAGACGGCCGGGAGATCCTCTACTTCGATGACGCCGGGTCCCCGGAGCGGCCTCCGGCGTCCCTGGTGGACCACCGCGACCTGCCCGCCCGCCCCGAGCCCGGCCAGCTGCGCTTCGATGCGCTCAGCCGGGAGTGGGTGGCCGTCGCGGCGCACCGGCAGACGCGCACGCATCTGCCGCCCGCGGACCAGTGCCCGATCTGTCCGACGACGTCCGCCAACCAGACCGAGATTCCGGCTCCGATCTATGACGTGGCAGTCTTTGAGAACCGCTTTCCCTCCCTGGGTCCGGACACGAGCGAGATCCCTGCCACACCGGCCTGGGGGAGCACCGCCCCCGCGGTGGGCCGCTGCGAAGTCGTGGCCTTTACGCCGGAGCACACCGGATCCTTCGCCGGCTTGGGCTGGCAGCGCACCCGGACGGTCATCGATGCGTGGGCCCACCGGACCGCTGCCCTCAGCACCTTGCCCGGCATCCGTCAGGTCTTCCCGTTCGAAAACCGGGGACCCGAAATCGGCGTCACCCTCCACCACCCGCACGGGCAGATCTACGCCTACCCGTACGTGACGCCCCGCGCGGCGGTCCTGGCCGCCGCGGCCGGCCAGTACTTCGACAACTCGGACGGAAACGCCACCCTGACCGCATCCATGCTGCAATCCTAGCGCAGCGACGGCAGCCGCTTGGTCCTCGAGGGCGAACACTTCAGCGCCTACTTTCCCTTTGCCGCACGCTGGCCGCTGGAA
>JAODMA010000163.1 GCA_025464545.1 Arthrobacter sp.
GGAGTCACCGATGTGGGAGACGTCGTGGCGGGAGTGGCAGGTGCCACCGGGCCGGGCTGCGGCGCGATAGTTGTTGTCGCCGACGATGCGGCAGCCGCGGGCTGCCCGAGGGTAGCGGGCGCTGCCAACGGTGCGGCAATCGGAGATTTTCCCGTTGGGGGTGCGCCCGTCACTGACGCCATTACCGACGCTGATGCTGATGCCGGCATTGGCGGCACTGTTGGTGCCGAAGTCGACGAAACCCCGGCGGGCTGCGCAGCCGGGGTTTGCGTCGCCGGCGCGGTGGCTGGCGTCGTTGCGGTTGCGGGCTGCGTATTGCCGGCGAGCGCTGCGCCAGCGCGGGTCAGCCGGGAATCCGGCAGCCCGGGTCCTGCCGGCACGAAGGTGGCCAATCCGGGGACTGCCGCGGCAGGAGCCGTGGGATTGGCCGGAGGTGCGGCCGGAACGTCCTGCTTCCCGTCCGTGGGAAGTCCGGCGGGCTGCTCGCTCGTGTGTTCAGCCAGGGCGGCATAGTGCCCGGCGCGGGGTGGGCGGGGGGTGAGGTTAGGGGCCGTGGTTCCAAGGGTGGAGGCAGCCGCAGGAACGGCGGCCGGCCCTGTGGCAAAGGAAGGCGCGGGAACGTCCGTCGGAGCCGGAAGGGCCGCAACAGGAACGAAATGCGCCGGTACGAATTGCGCAGGATCTGCCCCGGCAGGAACAGCGGCGGAATCGCCGTCCACCGGTGGCTCGGCGGTAACCTCCGCCGTGTCCAGCGGTCCGGGCGTGCCGGTCCCCGTGGCCGCCGCGGTCGAAGCCTGGCCCGACGCGGAACCAAGCACATCGCCCAGGACGTTGGCGAACGAGCCCTCGTCCGCGGTGCCGGCAGAATCCTGCTGCGCGCCGCGGCCCTGCGCGGATCCTGCAGCAGGAGCCGGGAAAGGTGTAATGAACGCCGGAGCCAGGTCCGTCGATGCCATCCCGTTCATGACGGGACTCCCGCCGGAACTATGCGCCGGATGGACGTCAGGTTTGAGTGCTGCTCCCAGGCGTCCCGGATCTGGATGGTTTTCCCGGGCACAGGAGCGTCGATTGCCTTGCCGTTGCCGAGGTAGATGGAGATATGGTCCCCGCCGAAGCTGACCAGCAGATCTCCGGGCTTGGCCTCGGCCAGGGACGGGACCGGCGTGCCCTGCCGCATCTGGTCACTCACGACGCGCGGAATCTCTATGCCCAGGTCCTTGAAGACGCGCTGGGTGAACCCGGAGCAGTCCATGCCGGTGGCAGGGTTGGTGCCGCCCCAGACGTAGGGAACGCCGATGTACTTCTTCGCCGCGGCCACTACGTCGGTGCCGGTGGCGGCCCCGCCAGCTGTACCGGCAACAGCGCCCGGACCGGTCGGCCCCCTGAGGGCTCCCACCGCCGTCGTGCCTCCCACACCCAGGCCGTTGGCAAGGGAGGAGATGTCGGTTCCGGCGGTTCCACCCAGAGCGGCCGTAAGCGCCTGGGTAAAGGAAGCGGCGTCGCCGTTGCCCGTCGCCGTGGCGAGGGAGGACGCGGCGGCGGACTTCACTGCTGCGGCGTTTGCTTCTGTGGCCGGGCGCGTCAGTTCCGCAATCATGGACTGGATGCCCTGCATCCTGCCGATAGCCTCGGTCATGCTCACTGCTTCACCTCCTGCTGATCGCGGTGCCACATGGTCGATGCGATTTCGTCCAGCACAGATTGTTCGGCCCGGAGGTCCTCGGTCGCGACTTCCGCGTGGTGGCGCGCCTGCAGCTTTTCCAGGCCGACAGAACGGGTGCGCGCGGCGATGAATTCGCTGCGCGCGTCGGCCTCCTCAGTCTCCGCAATTCGGCTGAGGCTTTGCAGGTCCGCGAGCATACTGTGGGACGAGGACCGCGCGGCCGCAATGGCGCGCAGGGAAGCGGAACTGGAGATCGGGTCGTCGGTGGCGGTCAGGTCCCGGCGCGCAGCGGCTTCCCGGGCCCGGACGGAACCCGAGCGCGAGCGGGCGCGGGCCAGCCCGGTGGCGGCCTGGTCCTGCTGGATCTGGCGGAGGCGCAAGAGCCCTGCCAGTGAGAATTGGCGGTTCATGCTGCGGCTCCCAGGATCGAGGTGAGGTGGTCGAGCCGTTGCCAGGACTCGGGGTGGGCCGTGGATTCCTCCATCGGTTGCTGCAGGAATCTGCTCACGTCCTGCTCGTGGTTCAAGGCCGCGTCTACCAAGGGGTTGGTGCCCTTTTGATAAGCGCCGACGTCGATCAGGTCCTGTGCCGCTTTGCGGGCGGCAAGTACCCTGCGCAGGGTCGCGGCGGCCTCAAGGTGCGGCCGGGAGTTGACCTTGGTGGCGACGCGGGACACGGACCCGAGCACATCCACGGAGGGGAAGTGTCCGGTGACGGCGAGTTTGCGGTCCAGCACCACGTGCCCGTCGAGGATGGACCGGGCCGCGTCGGCGATCGGTTCGTTGTGGTCGTCGCCGTCGACGAGCACCGTGTAGATGCCGGTAACGGACCCGGTTTCGGCCGTTCCGGCGCGTTCCAGCAGCCGGGCCAGGATCGAGAAGGTCGACGGCGGGTAGCCGCGGGTCGCGGGCGGCTCGCCGGCGGACAGGCCGATCTCGCGTTGGGCCATGGCCACCCGGGTGAGGGAGTCCATCATCAGCACGACGTCCTGCCCCTTGTCCCGGAAGGATTCGGCGATTCGCGTGGCGGTGAAAGCCGCGCGCATGCGCATCAGAGCGGGTTCGTCCGACGTGGCCACGACGACGACGGAGCGTGCCAGTCCGGCAGCGCCCAGATCGTCCTCAAGGAATTCACGGACTTCACGGCCGCGCTCCCCCACAAGGGCGATCACGGAGACTTCGGCGTCGGTGCCGCGGGCGATCATCGAGAGCAGCGAGGACTTTCCGACTCCGGATCCGGCGAAAAGGCCCATGCGCTGGCCCTTGCCCAGCGTCGTCATCGTGTCCAGCACGCGGACGCCGGTCTGCAGTGGCGTGTCGATCCGGGCGCGCTTCATGGCGTTGGGGGCTTCGTTGTCGATCGGCACGCGGGGTCCGCTGTTGAGCGGGCCCTTGCCGTCGATGGGTCGGCCCAGTCCGTCGATGACCCGGCCGAAGAGGCCCGGACCGGTGGGGACGAGGACAGTGCCGCCCTTGGCCCGGACGTGATCGCCGGCGGCCACGCCCGCGAGGCGGCCCAGCGGCATGCAGCGCACCGTGCTGTCGAGAGCCGCGACCACCTCGGCGTCGAGGCCCGGGTTCTGCCCGACGGTCACCAGGTCGCCGAGCGCGCAGTCGAGACCGGACACTTCAAGGCCCAGTCCCATCACGGAGGTGACGACGCCGACACGCTGCGGGGCGGCGGCCCGAAGGGCGGCCGCGTAGTCGGCTCCCTTGGGGCGCCACTCGGTGATCATGCGTGGTCTCCGGAACATCCGTCGCCCAGAAGGGCGGCACGGGCACGGGTCAGGGCATTGCCCAGGCTGGCATCGAGCCAGCCCTGCTGGTATTCCACTTTGGCGTCACCGCGACTGAGGGACTGGTCCGCAAGCAGCGGCAATCCGGCGGGCAGGTCCAGGCCTTCTTTAGCGAGGACCTCGATGTCGGCTGGGTTCAGCCGGATCGCCAGCACGGTGGCGGCGTCATTCCCGGACAGGGCGCGCTCCACGGCGGCACGTGCCGTGCGGGTGCCTTCGGCGAGTTCATAGCCGAGGATGGCTTCGGCGAGTTCCAGTGCCGTGCGGGCCAGGACTTCCTCGGCATCCTGCAGGGCCTGGACGTTGCGGTGGGCGAAGTCTGTCCGCGCCACGGCCAAGGCCCGGACGGCACGGTCGAGGTCCTGTTGACCGGCGGCGAGAGAGGCAGCCTGTTCTGCAGCCATCCGGTCCCGCCAGCGGCGCTGTTCCTTCGCGGCGGCGCGGACGCCGGCCGCGTAGCCGGCGGCATGGCCCTCGGTGTAGCCGGCTTGTTCGCTGGCCGGCCCGCTGGAGCGGAGCGACGGGA
>JAODMA010000181.1 GCA_025464545.1 Arthrobacter sp.
CAGCATCAGCGGCACCACGGCGCGGGTGAGGCGCATGAGGGCGGTGACATTGATCCGGAAGGCGCGCGCTCCCAGAGCTCGTCGTCCACCTCGTGGACGGGGGCGAAGTTATCCATGATGCCTGCGACGTTGGCCAGGGCGTCGACGCGGCCGCCGGCGGCAGCAACGACGGCGGCCACAGTCTCTTCGGTGGAGATGTCGCCGGCCACGGGCACCAGGTCCAGCCCGGAGTTCTCGGCCACCAGATCATCCAGGCGTTCCTTGCTGATGTCCGCGGCGATGACCCGTCCGCCTTCCTTGGCGATGCGCAGGGCGGTTGCTTGGCCGATTCCCGATGCCGCGCCGGTGACGATGACGGTCTTGCCGGAGAAACGGCCGCTGGTGGTGGCTTCCTGCCATGAAGCTTCGTTGCCCATGAGGTCCTTCCAGACGTTGACGGAGATGATGCGGTCCACCTTATGACACTCCGTGTCCTTACGTAAGACTGGAGACTGGCGGGAAGGTTTCGGATGCCGGCGGTTTGTCCTGGCTGCGCTGCTTCCGCCAGATAGGAGAGCGACATCCCTTACATTTGTCCGGTCCGCGAAGAATGATGGTGCCCATGATGTTCACACATGATGACCCGGTCCTTGTCCTTGATGAAGAGCAGTCCTGGAAGCTGCTGGAGAACACCCGGCACGGGCGCATTGTCCTGAGCGCCGCCGGTGAGACCGATCTATTCCCGGTCAACTACCGCGCCCACGACGGCGTCCTGCTTATGCGCACCGCCCCAGGCACCAAGCTTGCCGAGCTCACGATCAACGCGAACGTGCTGTTCGAAGCCGACGGCATTTTCGGTGAGGAGGCCTGGAGCGTGGTGGTCAAGGGCACGGCCCGGGTGCTGATCCAGGACCAGGAGATCGCCGATGCAGAGGCGCTGAACCTGAAATCGTGGGTGCCCACGCTCAAGGACTTTTACGTTGAAATCAAACCGTCGCAGATCAACGGCCGGCACTTCAACCTCGGCGAGCAGCCGGAACGGTTCTGAGCGGCGCCTGCCACCGGCAGCCGGACGAGATCTGATCCGGCCGTATGCCTATTGGAAGTCCGCGAGCCACAGGTCCGGTCCAAAGACTTCGTACTGGATGTCCCTGGCGGGAACGCCGCGTTCGATCAGCGCGCTGCGGACCGACTGCATGAAGTCCAGCGGACCGCACAGATTAGTATTCGGCGTCCAGCGGCAATTCCACTGCAAATGCGGAATTGCCCTTGGTTATTCAACGGCTGAAGGCTTGGCGCCTTCGGTAGGGGTCCACCACATGTTGGGGGGAGCGACAATAAAGAGGCGCCCTGAGATCGTTGCAGGCACTACCCGTACAAAGTGGTCTTTTCTGCCTGCCTGCCAAGGAAACAGCGGCAGTGAAAAGGTGCTCAAAACGTCGTCGGTCTTGGTTAGAACCTCGGCTTTGCCCCTGATGACGACGCTCCAGGCCACTCCTGTTTCCGGATTAACTCCGTCTGCTTCCATTGCGACCGGGAACTCCGCCAGGGCGGCTTCAAGCTTGGTCCCTGACCCTGTCCGGAAGATTACCGTTCCATGGTCCGTGGTGTAGTTGACAGGAAAAATATCGGGCCCGTCGTCATGCCAGACGGCCAAGCGGCCCACAGACACCTGCCGCAGCAGATTCCAGCACTCATGACTTTCCAACAGCTCTGTAACGGGCACTTCCGACTTGTTGTCCATAAGCCGATCCTAGGCTCAACCCCCGTCAACGGACAGGGCTCTGAAAGATCAATCCCCTCGCCGGGAGCTGCTCAAGCCTGAGCGTTCCCGTGTCGCTGGGGCTGACCTGACTGTCAGGCTTTGATATGGGCTAGCCTTCATCCGACGCTACTCTCGAACGACGCGCGGCGTTGATCATTGAGCCGGGTTTTCCACACATCCGGAGCGTTAACCTTGAACCGCCGGCCCGTCAGGGCAACCGGTGCCAGGCGGACGTAGTAGGTTTTTGTACCGCGTTCCCAGGGCTCCAGGCCCGAGGCGTCCGCGGTGGATTGTTCATCCGGATTCTCGATCAGAGCCGTAGTGCTTCCGCCGCCCTGCGCCCCGCCAGCGAAACGTATACGCTTAGCGCAACTCGTGCAGAACAGCGACGCCGCCGGACGCAGCCCTCACGTGAGAGCGCCTTGGCCGATCGAAGGAATGAAACCACGACCATTTGCGGCACTGACCTGCACATCCTCAAAGGGGACGTTCCAGCAGTCGAAGACGGTCGCATCCTCGGGCACAAGGGCGTCGGCACGATCACTGAAGTCGGATCCGCGGTTACGGGCCTCACCATCGGCGACCGCGCGATCGACGTCGACCGGAGCCGCGTGGAGCAGGCGAAACGGTTCGGAGCCACAGACAGCGTCGTGTCGACCGGTGCCGGCTGGAAAGATCAAGTGATGGCCCTCACCGACAGTCTCGGAGTCGACTTCGCCATCGAAGCGGTGGGCATACCGGAGACCTTCGCCATGGTCCTGTGCATCGTCCGACCCGCCGGTCACGTCGCC
>JAODMA010000199.1 GCA_025464545.1 Arthrobacter sp.
ACTGACCGGGTATGTTGACCATGCTCAAACCCGCCACGGCGCCGACCAGCCAGGCGCTCATGCCGCGCAGGTTCCAGCCGTGGTTGAACCAGTAACGGCCTCCGGTCTGGCGGCGGTTGAAGACCTGCAGGGCATCGGCGTCGTACCAGCCGCGGCGGGTGATGAATCCGATGATCATGACCACCATCCAGGGGGCGGTGCACGTGACGATGAGCGTGGCAAACGTGGAGATGCTCTGCACCAGGTTGAAGGCGAAGCGCCCGAGGAAGATGAAGACGATGGCGAGGACGCCGATGATGAGAGTGGCCTGCACCCGGTTGAAGCGCGGGAATACACTGCTGAAATCCAGCCCCGTTCCATAGAGCGAGGTTGCGCCTGTGGACATCCCGCCGATCAGGGCAATCGCGCAGAGGGGCACGAAGTACCATGCCGGGGAAACGGCCAGCAAGCCGCCGACGTAGTTAGGCGCCGCCGGGTCCATGAATTCCGGCGCCTTCGCAGCGATGATCGATGCCGTCGCGAGACCGAACACAAACGGCACGAGCGTGGCCAGCTGCGCGAGCAGCGCGGCGCCCATCACCCGTCGCTTGGGCGTGTCAGTGGGGATGTAGCGGGCCCAGTCGCCGAGGAATGCCCCGAAGGAGATGGGGTTGGACATGACGATCAGGGCGGCGCCGAAGAAGGCCGGAATGAAGCCTGCCACGCCGACGCCGTCGAATCCGGTGCCGAAGGCGCCCTCGAAGTTCAGGTTGAGGTCCCCGGCGAACGCGATGAAGCCCACCACGAAGAGCAGGCTGGCCCCGGTGACCGCAATCTTGTTCACCAGCAGCATGAACTTGAACCCGTAGATACAGACCACCAGGACGAGCCCGCCGAAGAGTCCGTAGGCGACCGCGAACGAGCCCATGTCCTGCGGCATGCCGACCAGACGGTTCAGGCCACCCACCAGGGCATCGCCGGAACTCCAGACCGAGATGGAAAAGAATGCGGTGGCCGTAAGGAGGGATAGGAATGATCCGACGATCCGGCCGTGGACACCCAGATGCGCGGAGGAGGACACGGCGTTGTTGGTCCCGTTCGTGGGGCCGAAGACGGCCATCGGCGCCAGCAGGAGGGCGCCGACCACGAGGCCGGTCACGGTTGCGGCGAGCCCCTGCCAGAATGACAGCCCGAACAGGATCGGGAACGCGCCGAGGAAGGCCGTTGCGAAGGTGTTGGCACCGCCGAACGAAACCCTGAACAGGTCAAAGGCGCTCGCGTTGCGATCCTTCTCCGGAATCCGCTCAATCCCGTAGGTCTCCACCTCGGTGACCTTGCCTCGGTTCCGCGCCCCGCGGGCATTGGCAGGCTGCGCCTTGGCCATGTTGATCTCCATCCAGCTCATCCCCGATTTGATCGATGTTGTTTCATAAGCATCATAAGTTGATCCAAAGGCTATATTGTGAACCGGCTCACAGCAAGGATCGGGACTTAGGTGCCGCTTTCGTACAGCTTTCGTACAGCGGCGGAGGAGGAGTCCGTCGTGCGGGCGGGGACCGCAGGCGGCTGAAGCGCGATAATCTTCAGCAAGGACGTCTATACACTCCACGGAGGGCGGAAGCAGGACATGGCTGAGGAACGAACCGGGGATTCGCCGGGCGGGTGGCGGGGTTTCCACGACAAATTCGTCGTGGAAGAACGCTTCATGAGTGAGGGTGCGCGGAAGAATCTCTACCGGATTGCCGTCGGCCTGATGGCCGTCGGCGCCCTGGTTTTTTCCGTCGTCCTGGCCGGCGTTCTCCTCAACGACGGAATCAGCGATGCCGATGCGCCGGTGCGGTCCTGGCTTCTGACGCTACGCTCTGAGCCTCTGACGGTCGTCATGATCATCCTTGCGATCGTCTTCGGTCCGGTAGCCCTGCCGATCATCATCCTGGTGGTGACCGTTGCGTGGGGGCTGCTGGCCAAGCACGCCTGGCGCCCCATGCTGCTCGCGGGTGCCATGTTGACCGGCGTGATCCTGGCGCAGGTCATCGGCCGGTCGGTGGGCCGGCAGCGTCCCCCGGTGGACCTGATGCTCTTCGGGGCAGATACCACCTTCTCTTTCCCCTCCGGACATGTCCTCGGGGCCTGCGACTTCCTGCTCGTCACGACCTACCTGGTCTACTCTCGACGGCGCAACCCCAAGTCCGCCGTCGTCGGCTTCGCAGTGGCGGGGATCGGGATATTCCTCGCCGCGGTCAGCCGGCTCTACCTCGGGTATCACTGGACCTCCGACGCGCTCGCCTCGCTGGCCATCTCGTTCGTGGTGCTGGGGGCCGTGATAGCCGTGGACACCTGGAGGACGGCACGGATTCCCGGCGAGCGCATCACCGGAATCCTCTCGAAGGCCGACACCAGCCAGGACTAGTCCAGCCTTGCCCGGACCGGCCGGCGATGCCACAGTGGTGCATGGCCACTGAAGACGACGTCCGCCGCGCTGCCCTTGCCCTGCCGGGCGTAGTGGAGCGGCCGAGCTGGGGCAGGCCGGCGTGGTTCGCGGCCACCCTGATGGCCCGGATCTGGGACGACGGGGTGCTGACGGTCAAAACGCAGGAGCGCGAGGCGCTCGCCGGGACGGATCCTGACACCTACTTCTGGACGCCGCACCATGACCGCTCGCCGCAACTGGTCCTCGTCCGATTGGACCGGATCGGCCTCGAAGAACTCGCGGAGCTCCTGGAGGAGTCACACCGACTCGCCGGCGGCCGACCGCGGTAGCCGCTGCCCGCTACCGGATCACGCGGCGGGGCCCGCATTCTTTTCCGCGTTCCCCGGGTTCCTGTCTATGTCCGGCGGGCCGGGGCGGGCTCTCGCCCGGGCCCGCTTCAGATCCGCCCGCAGCCGTGCGTTGGCTTCCTCCAGCTCCAACACCTTCGCTACTCCCGCGAGATTGAGTCCCTCGTCCAGCAGGTCGCCGATCCGCCGGAGCACGGCCAGGTCCGCCTCGCTGTACTGCCGCGTCCCACCCGCGGTCCGGTCCGGGGTGAGGAGCCCCCGGCGCTCGTACAGCCGGATATTCTGCTGTCCCGTCCCGACAAGTTGGGCCACTACGGAGATCGCGTACAGGCCCATTTCCGGTCCACGTTGGTCCATGGTCCTCCTTCGGCCGGTTCAAAATTTCCTGTTGCATCAGTTTCGCACCAGTGCTATAAAAAATCTATATCCACCACCATAGAAAATCAGGGTGGGTGGATGCAGGAAAATACCTGGATTCAAGTCAGAAGGAGTGGATCATGATGTTGATGCGTACGGACCCGTTCCGGGAACTGGACCGGCTGACCCAGCAGGTCCTCGGAACGGCGGCACGGCCCGCTGCCATGCCGATGGACGCCTGGCAGGAGGACGGGG
>JAODMA010000204.1 GCA_025464545.1 Arthrobacter sp.
CGGCGAGCTTTTCAAGCCGGGGGTCGGGCAGGTTCACGACACCGACATTGGGCTCGATCGTGGCGAACGGGTAGTTCGCTGCGAGCACCTGGTTGCGTGTCAGTGCGTTGAAAAGAGTTGATTTGCCGACGTTGGGCAGTCCGACGATGCCAATAGTAAGAGCCACGAGCATATATTCTACCCGCTGTAGCTCCGGAGCTTCGCGGGATCCCTTTGCCCCGGTGCGGGCACGTGCCGTGCGTCGGGCCCAAAACTGTCAGAGGTGCATGCCAAAGTGAAGCTATGGATGCTTTTGCACTGATTCTCGCCCTGCTCATGCTGCTCGTGGGTGCCGTTGCCGGCGCTGCCGCCGCCTATGTGTTCCTCCGCCGCCGCTACCAGGCCGTGGAACGGGACTTCGACGGCGTCTCGGCCAGGCTCTCCGAGGTCAACGCCCGGTTTGCAGCGGCCGACGCCGAGAGGCGCCTCCTCGCTGCGCAGAACCGGGAGCTCGGCGAATCCAGGACCCAAGATGGCAGCGTGTTGCGTGCGCTGGCACCGGTGGCGGAGAAGCTCACGGCGGTGCAGCAGCAGGTCTCCCTGCTGGAGCGGGACCGGCTGGAGCAGTACGGCCAGTTGGCCCAGCAGCTGCAGGAAGCGCGGCTCTCCGACGAGCAGCTGTTGCGCTCGACGCACGCCCTGGAATCGGCGTTGAGGTCCAACAGCGCCCGGGGCCAGTGGGGCGAGGTCCAGTTGCGCCGCGTGGTGGAAGCGGCCGGGATGCTGCGGCACGTCGATTTCCATGAACAGCTGCACAGCGCCGCTACGGATAACAGCGTCCGGCCCGACCTTGTCGTGCAGCTTCCCGGCGCGAAGCAGCTGGTGGTGGACGCGAAGGTTCCATTGGCCGCGTATCTGGAGGCCCAGGAGCTCGGTGCCGCCGGGGGACAGCGCACGCCACCGCACGGGCCGAACGGACAGCAGGTCCTGCTCGCGGCCCATGCGAAGGCCCTCAAGGCCCACGTGGACGCACTGAGCAACAAGAAGTACTGGGACATCCCGGGCAACTCCCCGGAGCTGGTGGTGTGCTTCCTGCCGGCGGAATCGATCCTGGCCGCTGCGCTCTCGGCGGACCCGGCCCTGCTGGACTACGCACTGTCCAAGAACGTTGTGCTCGCCTCGCCCGGAACCTTGCTGGCGGTCCTGAAGTCGGTCGCATTCACCTGGCGCCAGGACGTGCTGACGGACAGCGCCCGGGAGCTGTTCGAGCTCGCCCACCAGCTCTATGAGCGGATGGGAACGCTGGGTGAGAACGTCACCAAACTGGGAACGTCGCTGAAGACCTCGGTGGACCGCTACAACTCCCTGGTGGGCACGCTGGAGGCCAGGGTCCTGCCGACGGCCAGGAAGCTAAATTCCCTCGACGCCGCAGGGCTCACCACACCGGTGTCCATCGAAGTCACGCCCCGCTCGGTGGCGGCCCCGGAACTGCAGTCAGAGCATGAGGCCGCGGAGTCCGCCGCCTAGGAGTTCGTTGCCTGGCGGGAGCCGCGGCCGCCGAGAGCGCGGGTCACGTCGCCGGCCTGCTTGAGAGTGGCCCGGAGCTCCTTCGGCAGGGAGAAGAGCAGGTCTTCCTCGGCCGTGACGACTTCCTCCACTGAGCCGTAGCCATAGTCGGCCAGCAGCCGCAGTACGTCCTTGACCAGGACTTCCGGAACGGACGCTCCCGAGGTCACGCCGACGGTGGCAACACCCTCAAACCAGGCCTCGTCCACCTCGTTGGCGAAGTCGACGCGGTAGGAGGCCTTTGCTCCGTACTCCAGGGCAACCTCCACCAGGCGGACGGAATTCGAAGAGTTGGCGGACCCGACCACGATCACGAGGTCCGCCTGGGGCGATATCTTCTTGATGGCCACCTGGCGGTTGGTGGTTGCGTAGCAGATGTCGTCGCTGGGCGGATCCTGCAGGGTGGGGAACCGTTCCTTCAGGAGCCTCACGGTTTCCATGGTCTCGTCCACGCTGAGGGTGGTCTGTGAGAGCCAAATGACCTTTTCCGGATCCCGGACAGTGACCTTGTCCACTTCGTGCGGGCCGTTGATGATCTGGATGTGTTCCGGGGCTTCGCCCGCGGTTCCTTCAACTTCCTCGTGACCGTCGTGGCCGATCAGGAGGATATCGAAGTCGTCCTTGGCGAACCTGACGGCTTCCTTGTGGACTTTCGTCACCAAAGGGCAGGTGGCGTCAATGGTGCGCAGGCCGCGGTCCTCGGCGGACTGGACGACAGCGGGCGACACACCGTGGGCGGAGAAGATCACCAGGGCCCCTTCGGGCACCTCGTCGGTCTCGTCCACAAAGATGGCGCCCTGCGCCTCAAGCGATCTCACCACGTGGACGTTGTGCACAATCTGCTTGCGGACTTACACGGGCGGACCATAGTGCTCCAAGGCCTTTTCCACCGCGATGACGGCCCGGTCCACACCGGCGCAATAGCCGCGAGGAGCTGCGAGCTGGACCTTCTTGGGGCCGGATACTGGCGCTGCGGCAGATACTTCCTCAGGCGAGCGCCGCCTTCGCGGGACAGTTGGCATCGAAAGGGAAACTGAGGAGGTCATGCCTCCATGCTACCGGCTGGGGCGTCGCCGCCCGGGCGACGCGACCCTGGTCACAAGGCCGGCAACGAGGAGCACACCGCCCGCAATGAGGGTTCCCGTGACCCATGACCCAAAGCTCGTGGAAGCCGCCGCCACAAACTCGTTCTTGAACATGTCCGCAACCTCGTTTCCGCTGGCTGTCCGCAGCACCGTGTCGCGCGCCATATCGGAGCCCAGGGTCCACAGGCCGGCCAGCACCAGCGCCCCGAAGCCCACGCAGAGCAGCACCGACCACTTCCGGCGGGCGGCCACCAAGGCCAAAGCAAACGCGATTCCGGCCCCGATGGCCAGCGGATAACCCAGCGGAGCGTAGGCGGTCAGGCCCGCGATCATCTGGCGCTGGTCCGAATGCCCGACGTTGATCAACGTTTGCTCCGGCGCGTCCAGCGGCAGCCCGGTTGCCCGCGAGATCTCCTCGGTCGCCAGCGCCACCAGGGGTGCGACGTCCAGGGTGAGGGAGGACGACGAGTCCGCCTCGGGAGGCAGGGATGCGGGGTCGGCAAAACTGAGCCGGTGGCTCTTGCGGAGGGTTTCCTCCCAGGCCGCGGGGTATCCGGGCAGTCCGGTCAGGGACGCTGCCGCCGCTTCCAGCACCGGTCTGACCAGACCGGCCAGCGCGGCCGGTACGGCGCCGGTGTCGATGGTGCCCACAGTGGCGGCCGCGAGACGTTGCTGGAAACCGGCGTCCTGGCCGAGCGGTGCAGCCAGCGCCACGAAGCCGTCCTCCTGGACGATGTTGCGGTCAGCCCAGATCGCCGGAATAGCCACGGCGGAGAGCAGGAGGCCCAGAACGGCGGCAACGGCTGAGACAAAGGTGCGCAAAAACAGGTCCTCACTGGTTGGCGGAAGCAAAGCCATCATAGGACTGGTTCCTGGACAGCGGATGTCAGTCCCGGGTGGTACAGCTTATGGATAAGGTTGAATGACAGCCGCCGATCAACCTTATCCATAAGCTGAACCCGCACTTGCCGAACAAAGGACTGCCATGCCGCCAGCTACACCTTTCCGGGGCAGCGCGCATGTCTGAACAGGCTGCCCTCCCAGGCACCGCGGCCACCACTCTTCCT
>JAODMA010000240.1 GCA_025464545.1 Arthrobacter sp.
CTTCGGATACAGCAGCCGGTCGAAGAGGGCGTGCTCGGCGCGGGATACCGGGCCGGCCCCGGCGCCTGTCCCTTGCGCGGCGGCCTCGACGGCCTTCGAATAGTCAAGCGCGGCGGCGGCGGCCGCCCGGAACAGCCGTTGCCTGCCCGCCCGGGCCGCTTTGTGCGCGGCTCCGGCGTGGACCTTCTCGAAACCCGGGCACCACCTGCACGGTGCCGGACAGGACCTGGGCCAGCGGGAGGAACATCAGGGTGCGGGAGCGGGGCCGCAGCAGGAGCTCGGGCAGGAACAGCACGATATTTCTGGCCACGAGGGCGAAGTTCCCGTGGATCCAGGAACTGCCGGACGGAGACGCCCCCAGCCGGCCGGTCCCTTGCGGGAATAGAGCGCCGAGACCTGCCCTAGATCCAGGACGGCATCCACATCCGGAACCGCCAGTCCTGGTAGGGAATCGTCTCGGCAGTCCAGACAGGGTAGAAGAAGGCGGACACCACGACGGCCGTGACCACGAAGAGCGCCACCACGTACAGACCGGAGCGACGGCGCCAGAGCGGGTCCGTCCGCTTGCCCAGCACGAGGCCGAGGCAATACGCAAGGGCGAGGATCAGGAACGGCTCGAAGGATACGGCGTAGAAGTAGAACATGGTGCGGTCCGGATACAGGAACCAGGGCAGGTAGCCGGCGGCAATTCCGGCCAGGATGGCCCCGGCGCGCCAGTCCCGCCGGCCGGCCCACCAGAAGAGCAGGACGCCCAGGCAAATCGCGGCGCTCCACCAGATCAGCGGATTACCCACCGAGAGGATGGCGCTGGCACAGCTGCCCGTCCCGCAGCCGGGGCTGCCCGGTTGGGGGGATTCGTAGAAGAACGAGGTGGGCCGGCCGAGTACCAGCCAGCTCCACGCACTCGCCTCGTAGGGATGGTCCGCGCTGAGCCCCTGGTGGAATTTGTACGCCTCCAGGTGGTAGTGGGCCAGGGACCGTACGGCGTTGGGCAGCCACCCCCATTCCGCCGACGGGTTGGTGTCCGCCCAGTGCCGGAAATAGGCGTCCGTGGACCGGAACCAGCCGGTCCAGCTCGCCGCGTACGTGAGGGCCGCGACCGGGACAAGGCTCAGGAACGCCGGAAGGCCGTCCTTGAGGATGCCGCCGCTGATCCAGCCGTGTATTCCCGCGATCCGCCGTGCGCTGAGGTCCCAGAAGACGGTCATCAGTCCGAAGCCGGCAAGGAAGAACAGGGCCGACCATTTGGTCCCGACCGCAAGCCCCAGGCAGACCCCGGCCGCGATGCGCCACCAACGGATGCCCAGCCAGGGGCCGGAGGCGAGCTGAAGGGCAGACGGCCTGCCGTCGGGGCAGGCAGCAGCCTGACGGCCGAGCCGTTCCGCGAGCCGGCGCCGCCCGTCGTGGCGGTCCAGCAGCAAGGCACCAAACGCCGCCAGGACCCAGAACATCAGGAAGATATCCAGCAGTGACGTGCGGGACATCACCAGATGGTGCCCGTCGATCGCCAGCAGCACGCCGGCCACAGCCCCAAGGGTCAGCGAGCCCAACAGTTTCTGTGCGATCAGGGCCAGCAGGAAGATCGACAGCGTGCCGGTCAGCGCCGCTCCGAACCGCCACCCGAAAGGATTGTCCGGGCCGAAGAGCCACATCCCCGAGGCGATCATCCATTTGCCGACCGGCGGGTGGACCACGTACTCGGGCGTGTCGAGCAGAACCCCGGGGTTGCCGGCGATGAAGGAATCGTTGGCCTTCTCCGGCCAGGCCCGCTCGTAGCCGCTGATCAGGAAGGAATAGCCGTCCTTGACGTAGTAGGTTTCGTCGAAGACCAGATTGCGGGGCGTGTCCAGACGGACAAAGCGCAGGATCCCGCCGAGGACGGCGGTGATGGCCGGGATAAGCCAGAACCACAAGCGCAGCGACGGCGGATAGTCCCGCCAGCTCCGGACACTGCCGATCAGGCGATCCTTGAGGGCCTCGGGGGTGTAGGCCTCCGCGGGGCGGCTGATCCAGCGGTGCCCCTCCAGATTGCGTCCGGTAGGGGCGGTCGAGGGCGCCGGTCCGGCTGAACCGGCCTCGACGGGCCGCGTGGGGGTCTGCGTCACCTTGCCCATGCTACCTTTTGCAGCCGGGCGCCGGCCGCCCTCCGGCCCGCAGTAGGCTGGTCGTGTGGACCATGACATGAGCACCTCCCCGAACCAGCCCGGCGACGCCGGAGATCAGCCCGCTGAGGAAAGAGCAGCCATCGGCCGGCCCGGCGGGCCGGAAACAGTTCCGGACGGCGTTCCGGCGGCCCTGTCGCCGGGAGGCCCCGGGCGGATTGTGCTGGCTGCGACCCCGATCGGCAACGTCGGTGACGCCTCGTCCCGGCTGATCGAACTGCTCACGACGGCGGACATCGTCGCGGCCGAGGACACCCGGCGGCTGCACCGGCTGGTCCAGAGCCTGGGCATCAGCGTGGGCGGCCGCGTGATCAGCTACCACGAGCACAACGAGGCAGCCAAGACCGGCGAGCTCCTGGACCAGGTCCGCTCCGGGAAGACCCTGGTGATGGTCACCGACGCGGGCATGCCGTCGGTCTCGGACCCGGGTTTCCGCCTGGTCGAAGGGGCCGTGGCGGCCGGGCTAACGGTCACCGCCGTACCCGGGCCCTCCGCCGTGCTGACGGCGCTGGCGCTGTCCGGGCTGCCGACGGACCGTTTCTGCTTCGAGGGGTTCCTGCCGCGCAAAGCCGGTGAACGGTCCTCCCGGCTGGCGGACCTTGATGCCGAGCGGCGCACCATGGTGTTCTTTGAAGCGCCGCACCGGCTGGAACCGATGCTCCGTGCGCTCCGTGAGCGTTTCGGTGCGGACCGCCGTGCCGCCGTGTGCCGGGAACTGACCAAGACGTATGAGGAAGTCATCCGCGGCAGCCTGCGGGAGCTGCTGGAATGGGCCGAGAACAACGAGGTGCGCGGTGAAATTGCCGTCGTGGTCGCAGGAGCCCCGGAACGGGAGCCCGGCAAGCCGGAGGACCACGTGGCTGCCGTGAATGCGCTGATCGGCCAGGGGATCCGGCTTAAGGAAGCCGTCGCCGCGGTGGCCGAAGACAGCCGGGTCAGCAAACGCGAGCTCTATTCCGCCGTGCTCGCAGCACGTTGATCCTCTGATGAGCCGCGTCGGGGTCCGGCCGGTTGGCTGTGCACCTGCACAGCGGTTCCCGGTAGGCGTAGTGCGGGCATGCGTAGACATCACGGAGAAGGCGGCAGTACCGTGATGGTAAATCCCAGCGCTGGATTACAGTGCTGAAGCCGACCCAAGTTCACCCCGAATTGCCGACAAGGGAGTCAAACGTGACCGTAACTGCCCAGCCCATTGTTACCGCGGAGCGCGAGAGCGCACTGCTGGCTTCCGTTCCGACGGGCCTGCTGATTGACGGGCAGTGGCGCCCGGCCGCCTCGGGAAAGACCTTCGACGTGGAGGATCCCTCGACCGGCACGGTGCTGCTGAGCATCGCCGACGCCGGGCCCGAGGACGGGGCCGCCGCGCTGGACGCCGCGGCCGCCGCCCAGGAGTCCTGGGCGAAGGTGCCGCCGCGTGAGCGCGGCGAGATCCTGCGCCGCGCCTTCGAACTGGTGACCGAGCGTGCCGAGGACTTCGCCCTGCTGATGACCCTGGAAATGGGCAAGCCGCTCGCCGAGGCCCGCGGCGAGGTCACCTACGGTGCTGAGTTCCTGCGCTGGTTCTCCGAGGAAGCCGTGCGCGCATTCGGCCGCTACTCGGTGTCCCCGGACGGCAAGTCCCGTCTGCTCGTGACCAAGAAGCCGGTGGGCCCCTGCCTGTTGATCACGCCCTGGAACTTCCCGCTGGCGATGGCTACCCGCAAGATCGCCCCGGCCGTGGCTGCCGGCTGCACCATGGTGCTCAAGTCCGCCAACCTCACCCCGCTGACCTCGCAGCTTTTTGCCGCCGTGATGATGGAGGCCGGACTGCCGGCCGGCGTCCTGAACGTGATCCCCACGTCCACTGCCGGCGCCACGACGGGTCCCCTGATCAAGGATTCCCGGCTGCGCAAGCTCTCCTTCACCGGCTCCACCGAGGTCGGCCGCCGGCTGTTGGCCGACGCCTCCGGGACGGTCCTGCGGACCTCGATGGAGCTCGGCGGCAACGCCCCGTTCGTGGTGTTCGAGGACGCCGACGTCGATGCCGCCGTTGCCGGGGCGATGCTGGCAAAGCTGCGGAACATGGGCGAGGCCTGCACCGCGGCCAACCGGTTCATCGTCCACGAGTCCGTCGCCGATGAGTTTGCTGAGAAGTTTGCCGCGAAGATGGCGGACATGACCACGGCCCGCGGCACCGACCCCCACTCCAAGGTCGGCCCGCTGATCGACGCGAAGAGCCGGAACAAGGTCCACGAACTGGTCAGCGATGCTGTCTCCTCCGGTGCCGTGGCGATCGTCGGCGGCGGGCCCGTGGAGGGACCGGGATACTTCTACCAGCCGACCATCCTGAAGGGCGTCGCCGAAGGCACCCGGATCCTGTCCGAGGAAATCTTCGGCCCCGTCGCGCCGATCATCACGTTCTCTTCCGAGGACGAGGCCGTGCGGCTGGCCAACAACACCGAGTACGGGCTGGTGGCTTACGTCTTCACGAGCGACCTGAACCGCGGCATCCGGATGGGCGAGCGGCTCGAGACCGGCATGCTCGGCTTGAACGCCGGAGTTATCTCCAACGCCGCAGCGCCGTTCGGCGGGGTCAAGCAGTCCGGACTGGGACGCGAAGGCGGCCTCGAAGGCATCGAGGAATACCTCTACACGCAGTACATCGGCATCGCCGACCCCTATGCCGTCTAACGGCAGAACCTAGCGCAAGCTAGCTCCGGCGCGCCCGGCGGAACAGGTCGCGGGTCCTCAACCAGGAACCCGCGACGCTCCGCCGGGTGCGGTTTGCTGGCTGCGACAGGGCCCGGACGGGCGCCGACATCGACCGGCGCCAAGTGCCCATGACCGAGGGCGGCAGGCAGGCCGCCCGGACCCGAGCGAGCGGCCGTGCGTGGGCCCGCAGCGTGGCCCGGATGGCGGCGATCCTGGCGGCAGCCGCGTTCTCGGCCCCGTTGTCCGCCCCGCCGCCCGGGCGCCCGTACTGGTGCCGCTCGAAATCGTCGGTGAGCGAAGCCACCGCTGCGTGGGCGGCAGCGCCGGAACCATCCGCTGTACCCACGGCGCCGGAGGCGCGCAGCCGCTTGGAGAAGTGCCTCGGCGTCTCACTGGACCGGGGTGCTACTCCGTAGTCCGTGGCGAGATCGCGCAGCTCGGCGAAGGCCGGCAGCGCAGACCCGCCGTTTCCTTCGCCGCCAGCCTTCAGGCGCCGTCGCCGGACGCTCCGTCGCGCCAGCTGGGGGGACGCCATGAGGACGCCCAGCAGCAGCAGGGCACCGGCGCTGTAGAGGAGGGGCAGCCACTGGCTGCCGGCATCCGCCGGGGCTTGCCCGCCGGGGAGCGGGACCGGAGCTCCCTGGGGCAGCGGGGTGGGGTTTTCATCATCCGGCGGGAGCAGGCCCTCGTTGTTTTCGTTGGTGCTGGCGCCGCTGGGGGGAGCATTCTCCGTGGAATAGGACGGGACGACGCCGCGGGAGGGGGTGGGTTCGAACGCCACCCAGCCCACGCCCTGGAAGTACAGTTCCGGCCACGCATGCGCATCCCTGGCGTCCACTTCGAATTCCGGCAGCGCGCCCTGGCCCGCAATGGACACAGTTCCCCCGGTGGGGCGGCCCGGGGCGTAGCCGACCGCAATGCGGCTGGGGATCCCCTCCAGCCGGGCCATGACGGCCATCGCCGAGGCGAAGTGGATGCAATAGCCGCTCTTCTGCGTGAGGAAGTCCGCCAGCACGGAGAGTCCGTTGCCGTCGTAGCCGCCCTGGACCGGGGACTGCAGGGAATAGGTGAACTCGGGGGAGCGCAGGTACTTCTGGATTGCCACAGCCCTGGCATAGGAGGTCTCGCTGCCGGCTGTCACCGATTCGGCCGTCGTGAGCACGATCTCGGGAACGTTGGCCGGCGGCCGGAGGAAGAGCTCTGGAACTCCCTGGGCTGGAGTTGGGGCCTGCTCCAGCAGGTCCCGCGTCAGCTGGGGGGCCGCGGAGAGCACAACGTACTGCTGGTCCCTCGAATTGGTATCGAGTCCCTTGATGCTGAGCGTGGCGGGGTCCCAGCTCCACCGCCCGGTCAGGCCGTTGACCGCCTCGGGAGCGTACGGTACGGGAAGGTACGGGCTGGTGAACTGGCCCGTGTTGACGGCCGTGACCACCCGGATTTCGGTCGCGACTGACTCCAGCCCGGACTCCATTCGACCGGTGCCCATCCGCCGGGTATCTTCCCGGTCGTCCGGAGACCAGGAGTCCCCGTTGAAGCTGTCCACGGTCACGGAGCGGAGGTACGGGGCGGACGGGGAGTTGGTGGCATAGGTGATGCGGCCGTCCCCGGTCGGACTCCGCAGGCTGTTGCCCAAGCTGATCATCGGGTTGAGTCCGGTGGCGGCGCCGAACGGGTTCAGCCGCGACCCCTGGGGGAAGGTGCCCTGGTCAAAGCCGGGGATCACCAGCTGCAGCAGGAGTGTAACGGTCAGCGCCAGGGCGCCGGTGAGTGATGCCCGCCGGAGCTGCCCGGGATTCCGGGCCGTGTCTGCCCGGGTCCGGGGATCCGGTGCGAACCACTGGCTGCTGGCCAGGATCAGCAGGTAGCCGATGGCGGCACCCGCGAAGCCGAGGACGCCGACGCTTTGCGGTTTGACCATGGCCGGGACCACGAGGATTGCCAGGATTCCGAGACCGCTGGTAGCCGGCAGCGCCAGCGGGAACGCCAGGGCGTCGATGAGCATCACCAGCAGTCCGAGCGCGGCGCAGACCAGCAGCACGATGCCGGCGTTCGGGGCCACCGGGGCGCTCTCGGCCAGGACAGTTTCGCTGGCGCGCCGCAGGTACCGGCCCAGCTGGGTCATGGTGGCCCCGGACGGGATGAAACCGATGATGCTGTGCGGCCGGAAGAAGGTGAATGTCAGGATCAGAACGAGCGAGGCAAGGCCGCCTAAACCCACGAAAACGGTGCGCCAGCGGAGTGCCCGGAGGCCTGCCATGGTCAGGGAGACTGTGAAGACGGTTGTCACCACGGGGGCGTACCAGACCCAGCCCCGCAGGACGCCGTTGAGTCCGAGCGCCGCCCCCGCGACGGCAGTGGCGATTGCCAGGGCCATCACCCAGGGGTGGGCGCCCACGCGTTGCCGCCTGGTGGCGTCGGCGGGCGCAAGCACAGTAGCGGCGTCTTCGGCCCTGGCCGTGTCGGCGTCCGCCCCGGGGTGGCGTTGCGGCGCGAGTGTCATGGCCTGACCCCCGCCCCGCGCCGCACGTCGGCGGTACCAGGAGGAGCAACCGCCTCGTCCTGGTCGAAGGCTGACCAGGCGGCCGGGAGTGCCGTCGAGGCGGAGACGGCAATCGCCCGCCAGCCGCCGAGCCGCAACTTTTCGAGGACTTCGCCGAACTCCTGCGCCTGCTCCGTGACGACGATGGCAAAGGCGTTTGCTCCGAAGGCGGCCGCCGGGGCGAGGTCCCTGGCCTCACCCGGCGTGAGGCTGCCGAGGATGGCGAGGACCGGGCCCCGCAGCCGGTGGGCGGCCAGTTTGTCCATGAGCCGGTCGTCGAAGGGCCGCGGCGCGGCTTCGGTTCCGGCCGCAGATCCGCGCCGCGGGGTGCCTTTGGTGTCGCGGCGCGCGTGCAGGGGCCCGCTGAGATGGATGGCGGCCAGGCTCTCGGCGACGGATTGCAGTCCGGCGGTCCCGGTATATTCCTCCGCTTCAGGCTCGGGGGCGGAGGGGGAATGGAGGAACGCAGGCTCGCCGTCAGTATCCAGGAAGCGCACCGCGTAATGCCGCTCGGAGAGGTGGGCGCAGATCGACATGGCGGCCGTCACGGCCCATTCGAAGGCCTCACTGGTACTCATTTCGTGGCCGTCCGCGTCCGCTACGCCGGAGGCACTGGCGTGGGAGTGGGTGCCGCGGGGAAAGGACGCAAGCCGCTGGTCCAGGATGATGGTGGCCTCCGGGGTGGTCACGGATTCCTCCTGCCGGACCATGAGTTCACCATGCCGTGCGGTGGCGGCCCAGTGGACGCGTCGCATCGGATCGCCGTGACGGTACTCGCGGGTCATGACGTCGTCGTCGCTCGGGTTGGCCCGGATCCTGGTGGCCGTGACGCCGTCGTGCCCGCGCGCCCCGGCCAGGCCCGTCACCGGCAGTTCGACGGCGGCCGGCGTCACCGTGAGGATGTCGCCCTCGTCGATCGCGTGACGGTGCAGCGAAAGCCCGAACGGGTCGCTGAATTCGGCGGTGACCGGTCCGATCCGGAACTGGCCACGTTTCCCGGAGCGCAAGTGGTACTCGTAGCGGCTGGTGCCTCCGGCCGCCGAACGCGCCGGAAAGCGGAACACCGGGGATTCCCCGAATCTGGCCGGCAGTTTTTCTTCCATGAGGGCATGACCGGAGCCGGCCCCGGTCCGGGCCACAGCCAGCAGGACTGTGGTGGTGGCAGCCGTCTCGACAGTGGACGGATGGAACTCCCGGTAGACCTGGAACCTGGGCTTCAGGACCCGGGTTCCGGCCAGCGCAAGCAGCGGAAGGACAATCACGAAGATGGCCAGCGCCAGCAGGTCCCGGCGTCCCATCACCTGGGCCGCCAACAGGAAGATGGCTCCCGCGCCCAGCAGGCCCCAGCCGCGGGTACTGAAAATATTTCTGGGAAACCGGTCCATCAACCGCACGGCCAAACCACCTAGCTGCGATGCGGCGGGACTGGGGAGGGTGCCGCCCGGGCGGGAAGAGGGCTCCGGCCGTTGCCGGAAACCGGGGCCCCGCCGACGTCGGGCGTGACCGGGATCCTTGCCAGCACGGCCCGGATGACGCTCTGCGGCGTCTCCCCGGTGCTGGCCGCCTTGCGGTCCAGGATGATCCGGTGCGCCAGGACCGCTTCGGCCACGCTCACGACGTCGTCCGGCAACACGAAGTCCCGCCCCGCCAGGGCCGCTGTGGCCTTGGCCGCGCGGAGCAGCTGGAGCATGGACCGAGGACTGGCGCCCAGCCGGAGCATGCTGCTCTCCCGGGTGGCCCGGCCCAGCGACACCGTGTACTCCTTGATCGACTGCGAGACGTACACCTGCTGCACGGTGGCAATCATGGCCGCCACGCCACCGGCGCTCACCACAGCAGTCACGCGTGTCAACGGTGACGTCGCCTGGTGGGTCTCCAGCATCTCCATTTCGGCGTCCTTGTCCGGATAGCCCATGGAAATCCGCGCCATGAACCGGTCCCGCTGAGCCTCCGGGAGCGGGTAGGTCCCTTCCATCTCGATGGGGTTCTGGGTGGCCACCACCATGAAGGGCTCATCGAGGGTGTAGGACTTGCCGTCCACTGTGACCTGGTGCTCTTCCATGCACTCCAGCAACGCCGATTGTGTCTTGGCGGAGGCGCGGTTGATTTCGTCACCGATGACGATGTTGGCGAACACGGCCCCCGGCCGGAACTCGAAAGACCGGGACGCCTGGTTGTAGATGGAGACGCCGGTGACATCGGAGGGCAGCAGGTCCGGGGTGAACTGGATCCGGCTCACCGAACAGTCGATGCTGCGGGCCAGCGTCTTGGCCAGCAGAGTCTTGCCGACGCCGGGGACGTCCTCCAATAGCAGGTGCCCCTGCGCCAGGAGCACGGTCAGCGCGAGCTTGGCCGCTTCCGCCTTGCCGTCGATCACGGTGTTGATGGCCTTCAGGATGCGCTCGCTGGCCGCGTGGAACTGTTCCGCGTCCATGGCCGCGGGCAACCGTGCCGGGCGCCGGGCAACCCCGTTCCCCTCCACAGCCGAGCCGTCTTGGAAGGCATGATCCTCAGGGAGCACTTCGTGTATGGAGGTGCGGTGGTAGTCCATCGGCAGCCTTTCAGCCCTGGTGCGTAGCCGGGACGGAACGACACGGATTGCCGGGCTCGTCATCGGTGTTCGCCTGTATTCATAACAGAGTACTAACAGAACTGCCGGGGCTGACAGAGAGTTCCGGGTAAATCTCCAGACAGCCGCTGCGGGGTGATTTAACCCACTGCCGTTAAAGCGTGGGTTCGGACGACGCACGGCTCCCGGTTAAGGTGGACTGATGTGCAATTCCCTCACGCCGGTCCCCTTCCGCGCACCCGGTAGCGATGGCGCCGGCCGGCAAGGATACCCGCCCGCGCCGGAACCCCTTCCGGTCCCGGTCCTGGACAACCACACCCACCTGGACTTCGCCGGCGCCGACCTTACCGTCAGCGTCAAGGACGCCCTGGACGCTGCCGAGGCGGTCGGCGTCCACGGTGCTGTGCAGGTGGGCTGCGACCTGGAGTCCTCCCGCTTCACGGCCCGCGCCGTCGAGCTGGATGCACGGCTGCTGGGCGCCGTCGCGCTCCATCCCAATGATGCCCCGCGCTATGCCGCACGCGGGGAACTGGAGGACGCCTTGGCCGAGATCGAGATGCTGGCCTCGCATCCCCGGATCCGCGCGATCGGGGAGACCGGCCTCGACTTCTTCCGGACGGAGGGCGAGGGGCTGACCCATCAGCGCTATTCTTTCCGGCGGCACATTGACATCGCCAAGCGCCTCGGGCTGACGCTGCAGATCCATGACCGGGACGCCCACGACGACGTGGTGCAGGTCCTGCGCGAGGAAGGCGCCCCCGAGCGGGTGGTCTTCCACTGCTTTTCCGGCGGGGAGCCGCTCGCCCGGATCTGCAATGACGAGGGCTGGTACATGTCCTTCGCCGGAACCGTGACGTTTAAGAACGCGGTGAACCTGCGCGAAGCCCTCGCGATCGCGGAGCCGTCCCGGATCCTCGTTGAAACAGACGCCCCGTTCCTGACGCCGCACCCGCATCGGGGACGCCCCAATGCCAGCTACATGGTGCCCTACACCGTGCGGGCCATGGCAGATTTGACTGGCAGCGAACTCTCGGGCCTATGTGCCCAAATCACCCAAAACACCGTGCGGGCGTACGGATCCTGGGACTGAAAAAAGGCCCGCCATAGGTAGCTTGATACATACCGGGTATGTATCAATTGTTGGATGGTTTATAACGCTACGGTTACAGTAGTCAACTATTAGCCGGGGTCGGGGAAGGCCTTCGGATAACTTCACTCCTGCAGGGCGTGCATTGTGGCCAATGATCCACAAGCGCGCTCTCGTTTGTGAGTGTGGCAGTGCACACAGTTGTTGCGAACAGCCGGACCCGTTCCGGGGCTGCCCGTGGGGCGTTCGCGGCGACTGATCCTGTGCGCTCTCCCCGTGCCCGGATGGTCCAAGAGATACGGGCAATCGTGGTCAAGTTCTTCACTTCGGACGGCAAGTTCAGCTTCGTTAAAGTCGGCACGCAACTCGTGGTGCTCGTGGCCCTCGTGCTTGGCCTTGTGGCCTTCGTCGGCAACAACAAGACCGTCACGCTCAACGTCGACGGAAAAGTAAGCTCGGTGCAGACCTTCGGCGGTACCGTCGGCCAGGTCGTCAAGGGTGCCAAGGTTGAACTGCAGCCATCTGACAGGGTGTCGCCCTCGGCGGATTCCCATGTGCAGGACGGATCGGTCATCAACGTCAACCTCGCCAAGGCCGTGAAGGTCAGCCTCGACGGCGCGGAGCGGACCATCAACACCACCTCACCCACCGTTGAGGGCCTCGTGACGGAGCTTGGCGTCGCCAGCGCCTCCGAAGTGTCCGTCCCGAAGGACGCCCAGCTGTCCGTTTCCGGCTCCTTCGTCGCCATCTCGACGCCGAAGACCGTGAGCATCGTCGCGGACGGCAAGGCCGCCCAGACCACCACCACCGCGGCCACCGTCTCCCAGCTCCTGGCCGACGCGGCCGTGACGGTCGGCGCCAGCGACCGGACCTCCCAGCCCGGCAACGCCCCCGTCGTCAATGACATGGTCATCAAGGTTTCCCGCATCGACGTGAGCAAGACGGCCGAGACCACCGAGCCCGTGCCGTTCCAGACCGTCAGCACCGAGAGCGCCGAGCTGTTCAAGGGTGAAAAGGACGTGACCCAGGCAGGCGTGGCGGGCACTTTGAGCAAGAGCTTCAAGCTGGTCCTCGTGGACGGCCGCGAAGCGTCGCGGACCCTCGTATCCGAGGCCGTCAGCGTTCAGCCTGTCACCGAAAAGGTCACGGTCGGCACCAAGGAAAAGCCCAAGCCCGCCGCCCAGGCCGGAAACTCCGGTGCCGCCGCTCCGGCGATGATGAACGAAGCCATGTGGAACAAAATCGCCCAGTGCGAGTCGACCGGAAACTGGTCCATCAACAACGGCAACGGCTACTACGGCGGCCTGCAGTTCGACATCCGGACCTGGCTCGGCGCCGGCGGCGGCGCGTATGCGCCTAACGCCAGCCTTGCCACCAAGGCCCAGCAGATCGATATTGCCAACCGTGTCTACGCCCAGCGCGGCCTGCAGCCCTGGGGCTGCGGCTGGGCCGCCCGCTAAGCACGGGACGAACTTCGCTCGACTGTTGAGGAGCCACTGCTGAGAAACGACGGCGGGCGCAGCGGCTGACCACGGCCACACCCCCCGCGCAGGCCGGGTCCGGTTACGGACCCGGCCTTTGTCGTACCCGGCGGATGCGCCCCCCGGCCCGCCCTTGCCGCTCTTTCCCGGGCGCAGCCGCACGAGCCGGCGGGATAGGATACCTAGGTGACTGAACCGACCCCCATCGCGCCTCCGAACGCGCCCGGAACTGCGCCCGCACCCTTGATGGGCGCCTCCGACATCCGCCGGCTGGCCGAGGAAATCGGGGTCCGGCCCACCAAGACCCTGGGACAGAACTTCGTTATCGACGGCAACACCATCCGCCGGATTGTTGCTGCCGCCGACATCCACCCCGACGAGACCGTGCTGGAAGTGGGGCCCGGGCTGGGATCACTCACCCTCGGTCTGCTCGACGCCGCCCAGTCCGTCATCGCCGTCGAAATCGACCCGGTCCTCGCGGCGAAGCTCCCCGCGACGGTGAGCCAGTGGCGCCCGCAGGCCGCCGACAGCTTCCACCTTGTTCTTGCGGACGCCATGAAGGTCACGGACCTTCCCGTCGAACCGACCGCGCTGGTGGCCAACCTTCCCTACAATGTTGCCGTTCCGGTGGTCCTGCACCTGTTGCAGCACTTCCCCAGCCTCCGGCACGGCCTGGTCATGGTCCAGGACGAGGTTGCCGACCGGCTTGCGGCCGGTCCCGGTTCCAAAACTTACGGCGTGCCGTCGGTCAAGGCCGCCTGGTACAGCAGCATGCGCAAGGCCGGCGTGATCGGGATGAACGTCTTCTGGCCGGCGCCAAAAATCCACTCCGGCCTCGTCGCTTTCACCCGCCGCGAGCCACCGGTCACCACCGCGACCCGGGAACAGGTCTTCGCCGTGATCGACGCGGCCTTCGCCCAACGCCGCAAGACCCTGCGCGCGGCGTTGGCAGGCTGGGCCGGGAGCGCGGCCGAGGCGGAACGGTGCCTGCGGGCCGCGGGCGTTGACCCCACCGCCCGCGGCGAGGTCATCGACATCGCGGCGTTCTCCCGGATAGCAGAAGCGCACGCTCGGCCCGAGGCCTGAACCCCGCACCGACCCGAGTGCCGGCGCCGGTGCCGGGGGGGCCGCCGTCGCCACGGCTTTGAGCATGGCGCTGCCATGCCATAGCGTGGAGCCATGAACGCAGTGAGAGGGCGCTTTGCCGCGAGGACCGTCCGGGTCAAGGCTCCCGGCAAAGTAAACGTCTCACTCGACGTCGGACCGCTGCGGGGTGACGGCTACCACTCCGTCGCCAGCGTCTATCTCGCGGTATCCCTCTACGAGGAGGTCGCCGCCACCAGCACGGACACCGGCGAGATCACGGTGAGCCTCAGCCCGGCGAGCACGCTGGACCTCGACGCCGTCGACATCCCCCTTGATAAACGCAATCTTGCGTACCAGGCCGCCGCCATCATGACCGACGTTTCCGAGCACGCCACCGGGGTCCACCTCGAAATCACGAAGCGGGTCCCCGTGGCGGGCGGCATGGGCGGGGGCTCAGCCGATGCCGCCGCCACCCTGCTCGCCTGCGACGCGCTGTGGAACAGTGGGCTTTCCCGTGATGAGCTGGCGCACCTGGCCGCGGAACTCGGCGCCGACGTGCCGTTTTCCCTCCTCGGCGGCACTGCCGTCGGACTCGGCCTGGGTGATGACCTGTCCCCGGCGCTCGTCAAGGCCCAGACGGACTGGGTGCTCGTCACCGCCGACTTCGGCCTGCCCACCCCGGAGGTCTACCGGACCCTGGACCGGCTGCGATCTGCCGAAGGAATCTTGGTCGAGGAACCCACCTCCGTGGATCCCAGGATTCTCAAGGCGCTGCGCGGGGGCGACGCGGACGCCCTGAGCAGAGTCCTGGTCAATGACCTCCAGCGGGCCTCGATCGAACTGGCGCCGCAACTGCGGGACACCCTCGGGCTCGGCGAATCGTGCGGTGCCATCGCGGGAATCGTTTCGGGATCCGGACCCACCGTGGCCTTCCTGGCGCACAGCCCCGGAGCCGCGGCCGGCCTTGCCGATGACCTGCGCCACCACGGCCTCGACGCCATGGCTGTGCACGGCCCGGTGCACGGGGCACGCATCATCTCCGATACCCTCCTTTAGTAGCCTCGGCCTTTACCGGGGCTCTTCAGCCTGACCATTTCATCTAGGAAAGCAGTTCCCAGTGGCACACCTGCTAGGCGGCGAAAACCTCACGGTTTCCTACGCAACCCGTACCGTCCTCGATGGCATTACCCTCGGCCTTGAAGAGGGCGACCGGATCGGCATGGTGGGCCGCAACGGTGACGGCAAGTCGACCCTTATGCGGCTGCTGGCAATGCGCTCCACTCCGGACTCCGGCCGGGTGACCAAGCGCAGCGAGGTCAACATCGGCTACCTGGACCAAAGCGACGTGCTCGACGGCGACCTCACGGTCGGCGCCGCGATCGTAGGGGATCAGGCCGACTATGAATGGGCCCGCAATCCCCAGATCCGCGAAGTCATGGGCGGACTCGTGTCCGACGTCGACTGGCACGCCAACGTCCACGCGCTCTCCGGCGGGCAGAAGCGGCGCGTGGCGCTGG
>JAODMA010000483.1 GCA_025464545.1 Arthrobacter sp.
TCCAGCGTCACCGTGCCGGCGGCGGGTTTGAGCAACCGGGACAGCCCTCGCAGCAACGTAGATTTCCCGCAGGCGTTGGCGCCGACGATCACGGTGATTTTGCCCGGCGGAATTGAAGCGGTCAGCCCGTCAATGACAGTGCGCTGACTATACGTAAGTGTCAGGCCTGCGGTCTGCAAAACTGCCATTTCAGGCGTCCTTTCGGTTGGAGCTGACCAGCAGCCAGAGGAGGAACGGGGCGCCCAGGGCACCGGTGACCACGCCGACCGGAAGGACGGTGCCGTCCAGCAGCAGCGGGGCGATGTTCGCGGCAAGGAAATCCGCCGCGAGGACGATCAGCATCCCGGTCAAGGCTGAGGCCGGGAGGCTGGCTTTGCGGACAAAACGCCGCGCGATCGGCCCGGCGAGGAAGGCGACGAAGGCCACCGGGCCGGCTGCCGCCGTCGCCGCGGCAGCAAGTGCGACGGCGGTGACCACCACCGCCAGACGGGTGCTCCCGACCCTCATGCCGAGACCAGCGGCGGCATCGTCGCCGAGTTCAAGGATGCGTAGCCGCCCGGCCAGGAACGCCACGGCCGGGATCAGGACGAGCAACGCAAGTCCGAGGACCCCGGCCCGGTCCCAGCTCGCGGCGTTGAGCGAGCCGTTGAGCCAGATCAGCGCGTCGGAGGCCGTGCGGATGTCCGCCCGGGTCATCAGGAAGCTGACCACAGCCTGGAGCGCGGCGGCAATTCCGATCCCGGCCAGGATCAGCCGGCTGCCGGCAGCATCGCCCCGCCCTCCGGAAGCCATGCCGGAGCCCAGGGACCCGCCCCGGGAAATGGCGTAGATAAGCGCGGCAACGCCGAGCGCACCGGCCAGGGCAGCACCGGAGACCACGGCACCGGAAGCCCCGAAGACCACCATTGCGGTGACGGCGGAGGCGCTTGCCCCATAGCTGATGCCGATAACGTCGGGGCTGGCCAGGGGATTGCGCAGCATCGTCTGGAACAGCCCGCCGGAGAGGCCGAACGCGGCGCCGATCAGCGCCCCGGTCACCGACCGCGGCAACTTGTTTTCCATCACGATGAAGCTGGCGCCGGTGATCTTCGGGCCGCCGGTGAAATGAGCTGTGAGGATCCGGAAGAAGTCCGGGATTGTGACGGTGTAACTGCCCAGCAGGACGCCAGCGGCGAAGAGGGCCACGACGGCGAGCACCAGCACCGCCGTGCGGTTGCGGAGGGCGCCGCGGGTTGGCAGATGACGCCACTGCCGGCGCGCAGTACTGCCGCAAAGAGTCATCTCGGTGGCCGCGCCCGGCGCGTGGGGGGCGGTGCCGGGTACGGTCTTCACAGCCCGGCCCCCTTCCCGCGCCGGACCAGCCACACGAACACGGGCGCGCCCACGAGGGCAGTCATGATCCCGGCCGGAACCTCGCCCGGGAGCAGGACCACGCGGCCGGCCACGTCGGCCGCCAGCAGCAGGGTCGGGGCCAGGATCATCGACAGGGGCAGGATCCAGCGGTAGTCCGGTCCGGTCAGGAAGCGGACCGCGTGCGGAATGACGAGGCCCACGAAGCCGATGGGCCCCGTCAACGCGGTTGCCGAGCCGCACAGCAGGACAATCCCCAGCGCCGTGACGCCGCGGACTACACCCACGCGCTGGCCCAGGCCGCGGGCGATATCGTCCCCCAGGGCCAGGCTGTTCAGGATCCGCCCGGTGGCGAGCACAATCCCCGCGCCGAGCACCAGGAACGGCACACCCGGGAGTACCACCGACCAGTCACGGCCCGCGATGCCCCCCACCTGCCAGAACCGGAATCGGTCCAGTGTGTCCTGGCTGGAGACCAGGATGACGTTCATCAGCGAGAACAGTCCCGCACTCAGGGCGGCGCCGGCGAGGGCGAGCTTTACCGGCGTCGCGCCGTCCCTGCCCAGCGAGGCGACGAGGTAGACGACGGCGGCGGCCGCGGCGGCGCCGATGAACGCGAACCAGATGTAGCCGGTCAACGAGGAAATGCCGAATACGTAGATCCCGGTGACGACCGCCAGCGCGGCCCCGGCGTTCACGCCCATGATGCCCGGATCCGCCAGCGGATTCCGCGCGAGGCCCTGCATTGCGGCTCCTGCCAGTCCCAGCGCAGCCCCGGCGAGCAGGCCCAGGGCGGTGCGCGGGAGGCGCGCGTGCACCACGGCGTGGTCGCCGTTGGCCGGGTCGAAGCCAGTCAGCGCTTGCCACACGATCTCCGGCGGCAGGCCGCGGGCTCCGACCGCAAGGGAGGCTATGGTCACCAGAACCAGGACGACGACGGCGGCCAGCAGCCACGCGGGACGGCCGCTGCGGGCGGGGCCCGAATGACCCCGCCCTTCAACGGCGGAGGATACGCGCTCGGCCAGGGCGGGCAGGGCCGCCGTCGTCGTTCTTGGATTCATCGGGAGTGTTGCTACTTCGCTGCTTTGTCTGCCGCGCTGGCCAGCTGCGGCAGGAAGGTATCCAGGGACCAGGGCAGGCTCAGCGGCGAGGAGGCGGAGATGGACAGCGTGAGGGTGTTGTCCGTATCGGCCACGAGGGCGCCGCTCTTGACGGCGGGGATCTGGCCCAGCAGCGGGTCGGCCTGGATGGAGCCGGCGGTTGCGGCGTCCGGAACCCAGGTCACGAAGATGTCGGACTCGAGCTCGTTGGCCTTCTCAGCGGACCACTTGATGAAGAACTCCGTGGAGCCCTTGGAGTTCTCTTCAACTACCGGTGCAAGCTTCATGCCGAGGGAGTCGAGGAAGCGGGGCCGGTTGTCGTTGGCAGTGTAGACGTTGACGCCGTCGCTCTGGGCAGGCTCCAGGTTGCCGTAGATGTAGGTCTTGTCGGCCAGCTGCGGGTACTTGGAAACCTTGTCCTTGATGGTGGCTTCGGTGTCGGCGATCAGCTTCGTGGCCTCCGCTTCTTTGCCGAGGGCGGTGCCGATCATGCTGGTGGTTTCCTGCCAGGGCGTGCCGTACGCGGTGTCCGGATACGCGACCACCGGGGCGATTTCGCTGAGCTTCCTGTAGTCCTCTTCCGTCAGGCCGGAGTAAGCGCCCAGGATGACATCGGGGTCGAGCTTGGCGATTTCGGTGAAGTTGACGCCGTCCGCCTCGGAGAACTGAACCGGCGCGGCGTCCGAGCCGAAGCCCGCGCCGAGCTTTTCCAGCGCGGCGTCCTTCCACGGCGTGGACCCAAGATCGTTGCCGCCCCACTCGTTCTTCGGGAGGCCCACCGGAACCACGCCGAGGGCGATCGCGACATCGTCGTTAACCCAGGAAACAGTGACGACGCGCTTGGGCTGTTCGGCGATCGTGGTTTCGCCGAAAACGTGCTTGATGGCGACGGGGAAATCCGAACTGGCCGTCGGGGCGGCGGAGCCGGCCGGCGCGGAGGCGGCAGAGCCGGTGGAGCAGGCGCTGAGCGTGAGGACGGCGGCAGCCAGCCCGGCGGCCGTCTTC
>JAODMA010000278.1 GCA_025464545.1 Arthrobacter sp.
TCTGCAGCAGTGTGGTCTTGCCGGCGCCGTTGGGGCCGAGGATCACCCAACGCTCGCCTTCCTTGACCTGCCAGTCCACCTTGTCCAGGAGCGTCTTCGCCCCACGCACAACGCTGACGGCGGCCAAATCAAGAACAACACTCATAGGAGTAGACACTAGGACAAAAGGGCCGCGTACTGATAACCGGGCCGTTGCCCCGGGGCGGCGGTTCGCACGGGTCGCCCGCTGGGGGTCCTTGGCATGCAGGCACCGGAGGAAGTCGCCCCCGGCATGTCACCCGGGCATGTCACCCGGGCGAAACGAATTCGGGCGCCGCAGCAGCGCTGGCTAGGATTGCAGCCATGAGTCCGAACGTTACTGCCGTCAGCTACGGCCCGTCATTGTCCCCTTCCGAGATCCAACAGCTCCGGGGCGTACTCAGTGCGGCCGGCGCGACCGTGGAGGCGGAAAGCCGGACCGGCGACGGCCGTTTCCAGGTGTACACCGCCGAGTGTGGCCTGGCGTCGGGGACGGCGGCGGCGCTGACGGAACTCCGCCAGGCGGCAGCCGGCGCAGTCGAGGGCGTGGATACGGCGATCGTGCCGGCCTCGCTCCGGAGCGCTCCGCGGAAGTTCCTGATCATGGACGTGGACTCCACGCTGATACAGCAGGAGGTCATCGAACTCCTGGCCGCCTACGCTGGCAAGAAGGACGAAGTCACCGCCGTGACGGAGGCCGCCATGCGCGGTGAATTGGACTTCGCACAGAGCCTGCACGCCCGGGTGGCCGTGCTCGCCGGACTGAAGGCGGACGTCGTCGATGCAGTCCGCGCCGAGGTGAAGCTCAGCGACGGCGCCGCCGAGCTCGTAGCCGCCTTTAAGGCGGCAGGCCACGTGGTCGCAGTGGTGTCCGGCGGGTTCAACCAGATTCTTCAGCCGATCGCGGAGGGCCTGGGGCTGGACTACTGGATCGCCAACGAGCTGGAAATTGTGGACGGCGCGTTGACCGGCAAGGTGCTTGGCGATGTGATCGACCGCGCTGCCAAGGAAAAGTACCTCCGCGAATGGGCCGCCGCGGAAGGCATCCCGCTGGAACACACCATCGCGGTGGGGGACGGCGCCAACGACCTGGACATGCTCGGTGCCGCCGGGATCGGCGTGGCCTTCAATGCCAAGCCTGCTGTCCGCATCGCGGCAGACGCCGTCGTAAACATGCCGTATCTCGACGCCGTGCGGCACATCGCCGGGGTCTGAACGGCGGGAAACGAGTGAGGGCCGGGGCAGATGCCCCGGCCTTCACTGTTTGTTTTGTCCGCGCCTTGGCGCCTAGCTGGCGCTCTTTCCGAAGTAGTCGGCGCCGCCGACATACTCGGTGTGGCCGGTCCCGACCTCGGCCGTTGCCATCTTGGCGACCTCGGCGGCGAACTCGGAGACCGAGTACAGCTTGCCGGCCTCGGCACGGCGGGCCTCGATGGCGCCCGGGCTGGAGCGGTCCAGCAGGGTGGCCGTGATGGTGCCCTCGATCATGTCGCCGGACACGACGACGAGCGAGATGCCCTTTTCGGCCAGGCTCGGGATGAGCTCGCGCAGGGCGTCCTCGCCGGCGCGCTTGCTGCGGGCCACCGGCTCGTACTCGGGCATGGTGGGCACGGTGTCGATGAAGTGCGCCTGGTGGCTGGTCACGAAGACCACGCGCGAGCCCTCCGGCATGAGTGGCACGGCGGCGTTGAGCATGCTCACCTGGGCATCGCGGTTGAGCTTGAGGGCGTAATCCGCTTCCATCCCGGTCTCCATGCCGCCGGAGGCATTCAGCACCAGGACATCGAGCGAGCCGAAGTTCTCCATGGCCGCGCTGGCAAGGGCCTGCACGCCGTCCTGCGTCGTGAGGTCGGCGCCCACAGCGGCCGCGCGGCCCCCGGCTGCTTCGATCTCCGTAACCACCCTGTTGGCGCGCGGTGCCTTCTGGCGGTAGTTCACGACCACGTTGGCACCCTCGGCTGCGAGGTACTTGGCGACGTCGGCGCCAATTCCCCGCGATGATCCGGTCACAATTGCGGTCTTGTTGTCCAGCAGTCCCATTCGAGCTCCTTTGTTCCAAACGTCCAAAAACGGTGGGTCTGCACTCCATCATGCCAGCGCCAGAGGGCATTTCCGTTGTCCGGGATCCACAAAGAAGCCGCGGCCGGCTAGTTGCTGTGGGGCTGCCGGCACGGCCCGGCACGGCACGCCCCCGGGGTGGAACGGTCAGCTGTGCTCGACCCGGATCTTCTTGGTGCTCGCCTCAGGCGGTGTCGCCGGTGCGGGTGCCCGGATCTCGAGGACGCCATCCTTGTAGCTGGCGGTGATGTCTTCCTCTTTGGCCCCGGGCGGCAGAGCGATGCTGCGTTGGAAGGAGCCGTAGCGAAACTCCGAGCGGTACCCGCTCTTGCTCTTGTGCTCTGACTTTTCCTCGCGCTCGGCCTTGATATGGAGCATGCCCTCGCTCACCGAGACGTCAACGTCGTGGTCGGGATCGATTCCGGGCACCTCCGCCCGGACCACCAGGGTCTCCCCGTCCAGATACTGCTCCACTTTGATGGACGGCGTCATCGGAAGGTCGCCTTCGAGGAAACGCTTGATCGGATCCAGTACGTCCGACGGCGCCCACTTGTTGGGTTCAGCCATGATATTCCTCCTGGTTACGGCTCCTGCCGCGGCATCGCCAGGAGCTGTAGCCCCATTACACACCCGCTACCGGGCGCACCTTAAGGGCAAAAGGACCTAGCTCGACGGCCCGCGCCGCGGGCCGTCGTCGTCCGGCTGAGGGTGGCGCCGCTAGTGACCCATGCCCAGGCCGCCGTCGACCGGGATGACCGCTCCGGAGATGTAGGACGCTTCTTCGCTGGCTACCCAGCGGACGACGTCGGCGACCTCGGAGGCCTCGGCGAAGCGGCCGGCGGGGACCTTGGACAGGTAGTCCTTCTGGGTCGCCTCGGGCAGCTCCGCCGTCATGTCCGTGTTGATGAAGCCGGGCGCCACGACGTTTGCGGTAATGCCGCGGCCGCCAAGCTCGCGGGTCAGCGACCGGGCGATTCCCACCAGGCCGGCCTTGGAGGCCGAGTAGTTGATCTGGCCGGGGGCGCCGTAAAGACCGGAAACGGACGAGATGAGTACCACACGCCCCTTGCGCGCCCGGATCATGCCCTTGGACGCCCGCTTGATCACGCGGAAGGCGCCGGTGAGGTTGGTGTCGATGACGGAGGTGAAGTCGTCCTCACTCATGCGCATCAGCAACGTGTCCTTCGTGATGCCGGCGTTGGCCACGAGCACCTCGACGGGCCCGTGCGCGGCCTCCACCTCGGCGAAGGCGGCGTCCACGGAAGCCTCGTCCGTGACATCGGCCTTCACACCGAGGATGCCCTCGGGCAGCTTCGATTCGCTGCGGTACGTGACCGCCACCTTGTCGCCGTTGGCGAGGAAGGATTCCGCGATCGCGAGGCCAATTCCGCGGTTTCCGCCGGTAATCAGGACGCTACGGCCGGTGGTTGCTGCTTCAGACATAGTGGTGCTCCGGAATTCTGCGGCTGACGGCGCCGCGTGGGGGCTGGATTTTCCTGCCTCCGATCTTAGCGCCCGGCCGCCTTGCGTTTGGGCGCCTCCCCCGATGGTGCGAGAATTGATATAAGCCCTGGGAGCGTGATCTGACAGCCTTGACACTCAAAAACCGACCCGGTGGAGCGATGCCCGGAGATCCGGGCGGGCTTTCCGGTGACACCGAGGTGCACAGCATCACAGACGCCGCGACGGCACACTCGGAGGAGATGCGCCAGCGGATGATCAAGTATGCCGTGGCCATGGGAATCCGTATGGTCTGCCTGATCCTGATCTTTGTGGTGGACGGCTGGTTTAAGGTTCTTCCCGTGATCGGCGCCGTATTCCTGCCCTGGGTGGCCGTAATCATCGCCAACGGCAGCGACAAGGCAGAAATCCACAGCGACGCGCTGCTGGACTACGTTCCGATGGGCGAAGTGGAGGCGCCGGAAGCCTCCGCCGGACCGGCTGCCGCCGGGGCTGAGGACACTTCCATAACACTCTTGCAGGGCGAGCTGATTGACGAAGAGGACGGACTTGCTGATGATGAAGGCGACCAAAGACGGGCTGCTTCATGAACCTGTTTGACCTTGCCGGGAGCGATGGCCGGAGCGCGGGCCCGACCGAAGCGGTGTGTTCGCGGAAGGCGTGCCGGGCCGGAGCTGAGTGGCAGCTGCTCTGGAACAACCCGAAGATCCATACGCCGGAGCGGCGGAAGATCTGGCTCGCCTGCGGCGAGCACCGGCTTTGGCTTGAGGACTATCTGCAGACCCGCGGACTGTGGAAAGAAACCGTGGCCCTTCTCCCGGTAGCCGAGGCCGGCTGAATGTACCGTTTTCTCTTTTCCAGCAAATGGCTGGGATACCTGTTGCTCGCCGCCATCTTCGCCACCGCCTGTGTTTTCCTGGGCCGTTGGCAGATGGACCGCCGCGCGGAGTCGCTCGCCGAGATTAACCGCATCACTTCCAACTATTCCGCTACACCCCTCCCTTTTGCCGAGGTCAGGGACCAGTTCAGCCGGCTGGACCCGCACCGCGAGTGGACCCAGGTGGAGCTGAAGGGCAGCTACGACACAGCCGGCCAACGCGTCGTCCGTAACCGCCCGCTCAACGGGCAGCCCGGCTACGAGGTCGTGGTCCCCTTCCGGCTGGAGACCGGCGAGACCGTCGTGATCAACCGTGGCTGGCTGCCGATTGGTAACGACAATCCCGGCCGGCCCGATTCGGTTCCGGCACCGCCGGCGGGCAACGTGACCGTCGTGGCCAGGCTCAAGCACGCCGAGCCCGAACTCCAGCGCGGCGCACCGGACGGGCAGTTGGCGTCCATCGACCTGGCCGCCTACTCCACGCAGCTTGGCTATCCGCTGCTCACCGGCGCCTATGGACAACTGGCGACCGAGAGCCCGGCGGTAGCGGACATGCCCATCGCCTTCCCCAAGCCCTCCACCGAGGAAGGCACCCACTTGTCGTACTCATTGCAGTGGTTCGCCTTTGGGGTGCTGATGTTCATCGGCTTTGGCTACGCGGCCCGGCAGCAGGCCCGGAACGCAGCCATCGACGCGGAAGACGCGGAAGAGTTAGCCGACGGCGGCTTCCATCACTCGAGCGGGCCGGTCGCCCGCCGCCGGCACCCGCCCCGCAAGCGGAAGAACGCCACGCCGGAGGAAGAGGAAGACGCGATCCTGGACGCCCAGGGCTACTGAAGGAGCGGCGCATGTATCCGGACCCGGTAGCAAACGTGAAACAGGCATTGACCGCGGCGGGGGCCGAGGACACGGTCACCGTCTTCGATGCCCAGGTTCCGACGGCGGCCGCCGCGGCAGCCACGCTTGGTTGCGAGCTCGCTGCGATCACCAACAGCCTGGTGTTCGTCCTGGAGGGCGCTCCCCTGCTGATTCTGGCCAGTGGTGCCGCGAGGGTGGACGTTCAGAAGGTCGCCGCCCAGCTGGGCACAGGCAAGATCCGCCGCGCCACCCCCGACTTCGTCCTGGCGCACACCGGACAGGTAGTCGGCGGCGTAGCCCCGCTGGGTCATCCGGAGAAGATCCGCACCCTGCTGGACACGTCGCTGGCCGCCCAACCTGTCCTCTGGGCAGGCGCAGGAGACCACAACTCGATGTTCTCGATCAGCTACAAAGAGCTGCACAGGATCACCGGCGCAGAAGAACTCCAGGTACGTTAGCTCCAGCAGGGGTGACAATACCGCTAGCGGAGCGGCGCGGTTAAGGAGCCACGCGGTTGATTGTGTCGCGTGCGTCTAAGCGAGGACCGAGCGAGCATGCGGAAAATTGAGCGCGGTGCGAAGCGGAAGGCCAGCCCGGGCCCACCCTACTCCAGCGTGATCAGCTCCAGGTAGTCCTCGTTCCAGAGGAACTCGACGCCGACGGGCAGAAGAAAGACGCGCTCC